>JBFYZC010000264.1:0-2720 GCA_041309705.1 Bacillota bacterium
CTCTTCCGATCTACTTGCTAAACTGGAAGTGAATCAGATTGGCAGTGATGATTTAGTAGCGCTGCTTTATCTGAAAAGTCAGATTGATGGTCTGCCGGTTGCTAATAGTATTCGTCATCTGATTGTTGATGAAGCTCAAGACTACTCGCTTTTGCATTATGAATTACTGAAACAGATCTTTCCCGGAAGTACTTTGACGATTCTTGGTGATCTGCGTCAAGCGATCTATCCCGAGGCAGGCTTGAAAAATTATGAGGATCTTTTGGAGATTTTTGGACACCAAGAGGCTTTGATGCTTTCATTGAGCAAGAGTTATCGGGCAACTAAAGAACTATTGGAGTTTAGCACCAGACTCTTACCTGAAGAGGTGAGGGTGGAGAGTGTGAGTCGCACCGGTAAGAAACCATTACTGGTCGAGGTGACACAAGGACCTTTAGCAGCAGCACTTGCGGAAGAGATTGAGTCTAATAAAGTAGCGGGGTTCAATTCAATTGCGATTATCTGTAAGACTGCTGTGGAGAGTGAGCAGCTCTTTCAGGAATTATTGAGTTTGGGAGTTAATCTGACTTTGATCATTAATGATGAGGTGGCTTTGAGCCATGGAACAGTGGTACTCCCGCTTTATCTCGCTAAGGGTTTGGAGTTTGATGCGGTTCTGGTAGCGGATGTTTCAGCTAGGAACTATGCTTCAGAATGGGAAAGAGCATTGCTGTACACAGCGGCGACTCGTGCCTTGCATGCGTTGAGCCTCTTTTATCAAGGAGAGTTGAGTCAGTTTGTTCAGAAAATCACTCCCAATCTTTATGAAAAGAAGTCGATGTAGGGACAGGTCGCGACCTGTCCCTACATCCTATATATGAATTTTTTTGTTAAGGAAAGAAAGATATTTATCTTTTACTTGGAAATGTCGATAATAGGCTTAGAGAATAAAAAGAGATCTATCCCACAAGGAGTGTAATTCATGAAACCTGCTCGTAAAATAAGAGTTTTAGTAGTTGATGATTCGTTGGTTTTTCGAGAGTTTTTAGTGCGCTGGCTCTCCAAAGATCCAGAGCTTGAAATAGTAGGAACAGCTACCGATCCATTTGTCGCGCGGGATAAAATTTTGGAGCTGGAACCGGATGTACTTACTTTGGATGTTGAGATGCCTAAGATGAATGGAATTGAATTTTTGTGGCGTTTGATGCCACAGTATCCCTTGCCAGTAGTAGTGGTCAGTTCAATTGCGCAGAATATTTTTGAAGCATTAAAAGCAGGGGCGGTTGATTTTGTTGCCAAACCAACCGTGAAAAATCCCAGTGATCTAGAGCCGTTTTTTGAGGAGTTGGTAAATAAAGTTAAAGTGGCAGCCATGGCGCGCGTGGGTCAGGTGGAAACGGAAATTAGCGTGGAACGGAATGCCGGTAATAAATTTTTAAGCAAAGAGATGATCATTGCGATTGGGGCATCGACAGGTGGAACCGAAGCAATTCATCGCGTCATTAAGAGCTTTCCACTCCAGATGCCGGGAGTAATTATTGTACAGCATATGCCAGCAGGGTTTACTAAATTATACGCGGAGCGAATGAATACCTGCTGTGAGATGGAGGTCAAAGAAGCAGCAGATGGAGACTTAGTTGTACCAGGAAGAATTCTGATTGCACCAGGTGAGTATCAGATGGAACTGAAGAAGAGTCAGGGTAAGTATCTAGTACGTTGCTATAAAGGAGAAAAAGTTAGTGGACACTGTCCTTCGGTAGATGTGATGTTTAATTCAGTGGCGGCAGTCGCAGGGAAAAATGCAATCGGGGTAATTTTGACCGGGATGGGTGGCGATGGGTCGAAAGGATTATTGAAGATGAAGCAACAGAATGCCTATACGATTGGACAGGACGAGCAGAGTTGTGTAGTTTATGGGATGCCGATGGTGGCATATAATCTGGGCGCAGTTACCCGACAAGCATCGTTGGAGAAGATTCCTGAGCTCATCTTTAATTATTTGCAAGGGAAAAAAGAAGTTAGTGCTAAAAAATAGTGATTCGAAACCCTAGAGCAGTTTTGCCTGGGGTTTTTTTGTTGTAATTTGAATTGCTGGTTGTGGGAGAATGAATAATTAGTTATAATTAGGCTGAAATAGTAAAATTTATTGAAATATTTTTTGAAGGAAGTGGGATGGAATGAAAAGATTTTTTTGTGCAATGATCGTCTTAATCTTATTTGTGCTACCAGTTTCTGCAGGGCAAGCAAGATTAATCATTCAGGATGAAGTAGTCACAGTAAAGGAATTAAAAATTAATGGACTGCTTGATAATGTTGCAGTGGTAACCCACGCTTTTCCGTGGGAATCAAATTCATTAGTGGCATTAATGAAGAATGGCGAGGTCTTGCTGATTGATACCCCATATACTCTGGATGCTACTAGGGCATTATTAGACTTTATTAAGAAGAGGTTGGGTAAGCGCAAAATTGTCGCGATTAATACTCATTTTCATCTTGATCGTTTGGGTGGCAATCAAGTTTTGTTGGAGCAAAAAATTCCGATTTATGCTAGTTTATTAACGAAAAAGATGATTCTCGAAAAGGGCGAAGCATCATTAATTCAAATGGCGGGAATGATTAAAGACCCCCAAATTAAAGAGTATTATCAGAATTTTAATTATGTAATGCCGGATTGTTTGTTTGATGAGCGAGCAGATCAAGTACTTAATTTTGGTGAAAAAGTAATCATTCATTACCCTGGA
>JBFYZC010000265.1:0-2950 GCA_041309705.1 Bacillota bacterium
CCTGCAGAATGAATCAGGCGACATGCAGAATGAATCAGGCGACTTACAAAGTGATTCCTACGACTTACATAACCATTCCTCCGACTTACAAAGTGATTTCTACGACTTACAGAATGATTCCTACGACTTACAAAGTGAATCCTACGAGTTGCAGAATGGTTCCTACCACTTGCAAAATCATTTCTACCACTTACAAAATCATTCAGGCGACATGCAAAACGATTCCTACGAGAAAAAGAGGGAAAACAAAATAATAACCAAATAACATGAAGAACTTCAATTAGATACGGTAGAAATTGTAAATTCTTCAGATATAGATAAAATTTGTATTTTTTTCTGGTAATCATCAGCTAATAAATGGGTTTTGCTTTGTAATGTTGTAAAAAATGTTGATATATAGTAAAATTCAAGTATGACCAGATGTAATTGTAAAAGCATTTGAAAACACAAAAAGAAGGTGAAAAAGTCAAAAATAATGGAATTGGTTTGGATAATTCGTTAAATGGTTAAATAAATAGTAAATTAATGAGGTGTAAGAATGAAACGGATTTTGTTGTTACTTTTATTAGCAACTATTTTTTCCTCAATGGTTTTGGCAGCGCAAGGAAAGAGAATTTTAGTAATTGAAAGTTATAACAAGGAATACTTATGGGATGCTGAATATAAAAAAGGTCTTGAATTAAGTATTTCTAAAAACAATCAGTTGGTATATTTTGAAATGGATACGAAGCGACTTCCGAAAAGTGAGCATCAAAAGAGCGCTGATTTGGCGTATCGGAAATATCAGGAAATAAAACCTGATTTGGTGATTTTAGGAGATGATGCAGCTTTGCAACTAGTAGGACCAAAACTTGCTAGTGAAAAGATTCCAGTAGTCTTTTTGGGAATCAATAATAACCCAAGAGATTATTTTAAGAGGATGCCGGATAATATGACGGGTGTTTTGGAGCGACCTCTTTTAAAAAGAAGTATTAAGTATTTAAGTGAGATTATCCCTAGAATCAAAAGAGTTTTGATTCTGTTTGATACAAATTTAACTGCGGTAGTAACAAAAAAAGAGATCTTTAATAATTTGTCTCACATGAAGATTGATGATATTGAGGTCGATCTGGTGATGGTGGATACTTATAATAATTGGAAAAAATTTGTCAATGATAGTAAAGGAAAGTATCAACTAATTATAACTGGTCTTTATCAGACGATTATTGATGAAAAAGGAAAGAATGTTAATCCTGAAGAAGTGATTGAATGGACAGCCAATAATAGTCCAAATCCGATCTTTGGTTTTTGGGATTTTTCGATTGGAAAGGGTAAAGCAATTGGTGGATATGTACTGGCGGGCAGAACTTTTGGTATAAAAGCCGGAAATATTGTTAATAAGGTTTTGAAGGGAGAAAAACCCAAAAATATAGTGCCAGTCTATGAGGATGAGGGAGTCTTCTTATTTAATAAATCACAGCTTGAGAAGTGGAATTTGAAACTGCCAGAGAATATTGCAAAGCTGACTAAATATATCGATTAAAAGTAAGAGTTGATTCGTTAGAATGGTCTGATAATGAAAATGTTTTTTTATAAAAATGCAAGGACAGATATTAAACCTGTCTTTGCATTTTTTGTGCGCCCAGCAGTAATCTGCGGAATTACTTTGCGATAAAGTTTTAGCTATGATCACTGATAACCATTGATCTGGAGCAGCTCAGGAATTGCAACAAAATGATAACCACTGGCACGCAGAACTTCAATAATATACGGTAGAGCCTGAATACTATTCAACTGAACCTCAAGCTTACCACCACAGATACTATGCATTAGAATAATTGCACCGTTGCTGACTTGCGGGATCACCTTGGAGGCAACTGTTGGGCTAGGAATACCAGACCAATCGAGGCTATCGACATTCCAGAAGATAATCTGGTATCCTAAAGCGAGAATCAGCTCAGCGCTGCTTTGATCTAAAGCACCATAAGGAGGACGGAAGAGAGCAGTTTTGAGACCAGTAATCTCATAAATAGCCTGCTCTGTTTTGAGAAGCTCTTCGCGGACTGCTGCGGGAGCTAGGGTGGTGAGATTCTGATGGTCATAAGTGTGATTGGCGATGGTATGACCTTCTTTGAGCATCCGTTGGATGATGGGGGCGTTTTTCAGGACGCATTCGCCATCTAAGAAGAAAGTGGCTGGAACTTGGTAGTTTTTTAAAAGATCTAGTAAAATTGGAGTAAACAGAGCATCCGGCGCATCATCAAAGGTTAAAGCAATGTTGGGGCAGTGGGCTGAGCCTTTGGAAAAAATTTTTCCAGGGTAGAGTGCTGCCCAATTCTCGCCGGCTTGAATCATTCGATAATTAAGTGGCACTTGACAGGGAAGTGCTGGAGGAGAGAAAGGATTGAACATTGATGGAGGAGCAGGATGCTGACCAGCTGAATCGAGGTTTAAGTAACCTGCAAAAGATGGATATGGCAAAGTAATCACCTCAAGGTTAGAGTTTTATTTGTCGATATTTGACAAGATATTTTATGCTTGCAGGAGAGAGTGAGTGCAGTAAGGGGAATGATTAGAGGTGAAAAACTGTTTTCAAGCTGAGGGGAGTTTGATATAATCTGGTGTAGAGATTTTAATTTTAATGGATTTATCTTGTTATTTTGTTCAAAAATTAAATTAAGGAAGTGATTCATGAGTTACCAGCGTAAACTGAAAAGAGGCAAGTTAGCGAGGAAAGAATTAAAAGAACCAGATTATATTGAGTCATGGCAGGAATGGCAAGAGAAACAGTATATCCCGGGGTATTATATTGGTAAAAATCGCAAACCACATTTTTATAAAGAGATGTTTGATAAACAACCACATGGTGTTGTTTATCTTGCTTTTGCCTGTTTTATCTTTAGTTTAATTATCTATCAGGTATTTTTTACTGATTCTGGCTTTGATGATATTAATGATTATATAACCATTG
>JBFYZC010000266.1:0-3185 GCA_041309705.1 Bacillota bacterium
AAAGATTCATGAGATTGCGCGTTTTGGGCAGAGTGATAAGGTAGAAACTTTTTTTAATAACTTTATGCAAAAATATTTAACTCTGGAAGAAAGTCATCAAGATCGCTTGCTGTTTTACCTCTCTGAATTATTAATCGGGAGTTGTTTGATTGCTCAGGAAAATGATGTTAATTTTATTTCTTTACTAAGTTTACGGCAGTTTATAGGATTATTTGTTGATGAAAAAGAAATGCTGACTATTTTTAATGAGATTATGGGTCAAGTACTAGCAATCACACAAGCAGTTCGAGCTAGTCGTGAGAGTCATGTGAACGGTTTGATTGCTCGAGCAAAGCGGATTATTGAGACGCAATTTCAGGAACATTTAGATCTGGAATCTCTAGCAAAAGCAGTTTCAGCTAGTCCATATTATTTAAGTCGGCTGTTTCGAGAAGAATTGGGGATTAATTTCTCTGAGTACTTGACCAAGCTGCGTTTGGAGAAAGCTTTAGAATTACTCGCACGGGGATTTTCAGTCAAAGAGATTAGTATTTCCGTAGGTTACAATGATCCTAATTATTTCAGTCGTATTTTTCGTAAGTATTATGGAGTTTCACCGAGTGAATATCGTGTGGAAGGAATGAATTAATGATGCGCCTTCGTTTACTATTATGTCTCGGAGTAGTTGTTTGCCTTTCGCAAATAGGTTGTAAATGGTTGGTGATGGACGATGGAAAAAATGAGGAGCAGTCAAAGATTAAAATTGGTTTGGCGATGGATAGTTTGCGAGAGGAACGTTGGCGACGTGATCGAGATTATTTGGAAATGCGAATTAAACAGCTGGGCGGAGAGTTGATTGTTCAAAATTCTAATAATAGTCATCGTCAGCAATTGAAACAAGTAAAATATCTTTTAAAACAGAAGATTAAAGTATTGATAATTATTCCACAAGATCTCAAATATGCTAGAGAAGCAGTTGTTTTAGCACATCGCGCTGGAGTTAAGGTTATTTCTTATGATCGTTTGATTCGTGATGTGAAGCTGGATTTTTATGTCTCTTTTGATAATCTCAAAGTAGGGGAATTGATGGCGGAATATTTAGTCAATAAAGTTCCTCAAGGTAATTATGTAATTATTAATGGTGCTCCGAATGATAATAATTGCTATCTTTTTAATCAAGGTTATAAAAATGTGCTTAACCCTTATATCAAAGAAGGAAAGATTAAAGTTCTCTTCGAAGCCTGGACTAATGATTGGCAACCCAAGCTTGCTTATCAATATATTCAGAATCTCTTGAATCAAAAAAAGGAGTTTCAGGCGGTAATTGCCGGTAATGATAACCTAGCAAGTGCAGTTATTGAAGCTCTTTCAGAGTGGCGTCTGGCAGGGAAAGTTTATGTGGTGGGGCATGATGCTGATCTTTCGGGATGTCAAAGAATTGTGGAAAAAACGCAGTTGATGACGGTTTATAAGCCAATTCGTCAGTTGGCTTATCGAGCAGCTGATTTGGCGATGGATTTGGCAGTGGGAAAAGAACCCAAGGAAAATCATCCTAAAATTAACAATGGCAAATATTTAATTCCCACAGAAATTATTAAACCGATCCCAATTGATGAAAATAATATTGATTTTATTATCAAAGATGGATTTCATAGTAAAGAAGAGATTTACCTGAATATTCCCAATGATTTTTCTCGAAATTCAAAATGAGCAAAGCGGCGGTCTGGATTTTTTTGTCCGCAAAATTATCTTCTAAATAAAATATTAACCTTATTTTAATTTTAATGTAACAATTTTTTGTAGAGAGAGCGCAAATCTGTCTAGTTACATTAAAAATGCTGTATGATATTATATGAATATCATACAAGACAATACTAGAGTTGAAGTTCTCGATTATCTCTAGATTGTTTGTAATTATACGAAATATAGGGAGGGTTTTTTTTGAAGAAGAGTTTACGTATTTTCGGTGTTGCTTGTTTGATGTTATCTGTAACAGCGTGTAGTCTGGTTAATGCTGCTCCTAAGTTATTAATTGGTCTCTCTATGGATACTTTAAAAGAAGAGCGTTGGCAGAAAGACCGTGACATTTTTGTGGCAGAAGCTAAAAGATTGGGGGCTACTGTTTTAGTGCAGTCTGCTAACAGCGATGATGCTCTCCAAGTATCACAATGTGAAAATTTATTATCACAAGGTGTAAAATCTTTAGTAGTTATTCCTCATAATGCAGAAGCAGTAGCATCGGTAATGGATTCTGCTCGTAAATCAAAGGTTAAAACAATTGCCTATGATCGTTTAATTAAGAATTGTGACCTTGATCTCTATGTCTCGTTTGATAATTTTAAAGTTGGTGTCTTGCAAGCTACTTATATTACCAAGTTAGTTCCAACTGGAACCTATGTCTATATTGGTGGTGCACCAACTGATAACAATGCTTACATGTTTAAAGATGGTGCCATGAGTGTTTTGCAACCACTAGTTAAAGCTGGAAAGATTAAGATTGCTTATGATCAATTCAGCACTGATTGGAAACCAGAAGTTGCTCAAACTAATATGGAAAATGCTTTGACCAAATTACAAAATAAAGTTGATGCAGTAGTAGCTGCTAATGATGGTACTGCTGGTGGAGTTATTCAAGCTTTAGCAGAGCAAAAATTGAAAGTGCCTGTTTCAGGTCAAGATGCTGATTTAGCTGCTTGCCAAAGAATTGCTGAAGGTACTCAATCAATGACCGTTTATAAACCAATCAAAGTTATTGCTAAAGCTGCTGCTCAAGCTGCAGTAACCTTAGCTAAAGGCAAGAAAGTTAAAGCTAACAAAGTGATTGATAATGGCAAGAATAAAAAGACTCCGTTTATGGCGCTGACCCCAATCTCAGTTGATAAGAAAAATCTCTATTCAGTAGTTATCAAAGATGGATATCAAAAAGTTGAAGCTGTTTATAAAAATGTTCCTAAAAACGAATGGCCAACCAAATAATGTCAACTAACCCCCACTTATAGAAGTGGGAGCTTGAAATAGAAATGTTTCAAAGCTCTAGTTGACTAGCCTAAGTCTGAAAAGACTACGTTGGATTGGATGAAGAAAACTACGAATGATTCCCTAGTTTGTAGCTCTTTCGTGGCACTGTAAAAGTTCTGAGGGTAAGGAGCGGTCAACCACATTGCGAAGCCTTTCCAACTTTGGCGAAGGGAAAATAACTGGTTTGT
>JBFYZC010000267.1:0-8735 GCA_041309705.1 Bacillota bacterium
ATGGCGACCCTTATATCCTCAGCCCTAAAGGGCGAGGTTTTACGGGCGCATTTTATAAAAAGATCTTTACTGCAAAATATATAGAGAAAAATTTTTATTAAAAGGAGTAATTATGATGGGCTATTTAATTGGTTATGATATTGGTAGTTCTTCAGTCAAAGCTTCATTAATTGATGCCGCTAATGGCAAACTTCTTGCTGCTGCTACCTCGCCAGACTCAGAACTCCCAATTAGCTCTCCTAAACCAGGCTGGGCAGAACAAGATCCCGAAATTTGGTGGGAACATCTCAAAAACGCTACTGCCAAACTCAAAGCAGGCTCAGGAGTAGCGCTTCATCAGGTACAAGCCATTGGTATCTCTTATCAAATGCATGGTTTAGTCTTGGTTGATCAAAACCAGAAAGTACTCCGTCCCGCAATTATTTGGTGTGATAGTCGCGCCGTAGAGATTGGCGAGCAAGCTTTCACCACCATTGGCAGTGAGATTTGCTTAAAACACCTATTAAATTCACCAGGAAATTTTACTGCTTCTAAATTAAGATGGGTACAGTTAAATGAACCAGAGATCTATGCCAAGATCTTTAAAGCAATGCTTCCTGGTGATTTTATTGCGATGAAATTAACCGGCGAGATTACTACCACTGCCTCTGGACTTTCGGAAGGGATTTTCTGGGATTATCAAACTAATACCCCCGCTAAACTATTGCTTGATTATTATCAGATCAATCCAGAACTACTCCCGAGCTTAGTGGGAACTTTCGCATCACAAGGAACTCTCTCCGCCACAAGTGCCAGTGAACTTGGTTTGGCTCCAAATACTCCAGTCACCTATCGGGCTGGCGACCAACCAAATAATGCCTTCTCGCTAAATGTACTGAATCCAGGAGAAATAGCTGCTACTGCAGGTACTAGTGGCGTTATCTACGGGGTAGGCGACCAACCAAATTATGATGCCAAATCAAGAGTCAATACTTTCGTCCATGTCAATCATACTCTCCAAGCAGCACGTTATGGCACACTACTTTGTGTTAATGGTACAGGAATCTTAAATCGTTGGCTGAAACAGAATTTCACCCCTCACCTTTCTTATGCCCAGATGAATGAGTTAGCTGCCACAGTCCCTCCTGGTGCTGCAGAGTTAGCCTTTATTCCCTACGGCAATGGTGCCGAACGCACCTGGGAAAACAAACAGCTTAAAGCACATTTAAAAGGACTTGAGCTAAATATTCATCAACCTGCTCACATCCTGCGCGCCTCACAAGAAGGAATCGTCTTTGCCTTGAATTATGGACTAGAAGTTATGAAAACCATGGGAATTAAGATTTCCACCATCAAAGCCGGTTCTGCCAATATGTTTTTGAGCCCACTTTTTAAAGAAATCTTTGCTGCAGTCACTGGAGCAAGTATTGAACTCTATAATACTGATGGTTCTCAAGGAGCAGCACGTGGTGCAGGAATCGGAGCTGGAATTTACCATAATACCAAAGAAGCTTTTCAACATTTACAAAGTATTGAAATCATCGAACCAAATCAAAAATTAATTCCCCTCTATCAAGAGATCTATCAGAAATGGCTTAGTGAAGTGAATAAAGAATTATAGCAAAACTTCTTATTAGATGTACCAAATAACTTAATATATAGGAGGAAAAATTATGAGTAACCAAAAATCATTACATGCAATCTGTCGTTGGACTTTCAATCCTGGTAAAGGTGGCTTCGTTCCCGGAAATATGCGTCCTGAATGGAGTAGCGACCAACTTGATGTAGTTGGTATCGTCAATTTAATCAAAACCAAAATCGCACCACGCCTGCCAGAAAACATTGAGCTTGGCTTAGAGCTGCACTATGATACAGAAATCTGTGAAAAAACCGCTCCCGCTGTGGCCGATGCTCTGGTTGATGCTAAAATGTCCCTCGCCATGATTACTCCTGGTGCCCATAGTCACTTTGGTTATGGCGGAATTATTTCTCTAGATCCAAACGAACGCAAACAAGCCGAAGAACTCGGTGCCCGTACCGTCGATTTAGCCTATGGTCCATTGCGCAAAGCTTGGCATAAAGATCCAGCTAAATATCCTACTTTTGTTCTCTGGAATGGTTCTTATGGTTATGACCTTGCGAGTATCGCGGTTTGGCAGATGTACCAGAATGTCAAAGAAAGCATTGCCAACCTTTGTAAATATGAAGCTTCCAAAGGCGGCGATCTCTATATCGGAATCGAGCCCAAACCAAACGAAGGTCATCCGGCGATGATTCTGCCTACCGTAGCTTCTGCCTTACTTCTCTTCCACAAACTCGAAGAAGAATACGGCATCCCACGTGCTAAGAAAGGGGTCAATAAAGAATTCGGTCATTCCGAGATGATCGGCTTAGATCATGTTTATGACTCAGTCGAAGAGCTTGATAATGATGCAATGGTACATATGCACTTGAATAGTCAGGGCTATAACGATGGCATTATTCTCGGTGGACCGGGTAAATATGATATTGATCATGGCACTCGTATCAATGGTATGAATATCGCCATTGCTGGTCTCCTTGCCAAGGCTGGTTTTAACCGTTGGAAAGGTCACGACATGCAAGCACGTGCTTATGACAATACGACCCAGGCACTCGATCGAGTTATTCGCAGCGTACTAAGCTGGGAAGCTTGTGCTAATGCTGCCGCTGAATTAGACACCAAACAATTAATGCAATACCTCACTTCGCGCGAGACTGCCAAAGCCGAGGATATAATGCGCGGTGCTTTAGTCAATGCTCAAAAACATTTTGATCAGTTATATCAAGGTTAATCTTTTCGCACCCAAATTTTTAGAGACGCACTATAGTGCGTCTCTATTTTTCTATCAATTAGAATTTCTGTACTTCTTCTGGTCCTGGATTAGCATAATTTGGATCAAGGGTTTTAATCACGATATTGCCATTCTCTTCCTTAACCTCTAATGGTACTAAGGTAAAACCATTTGCATTAGCAGTAATTGCCTCCAATTTATTCGGATCATTTGCATCTTTTGGAAAATCTTTAATATCTTTGATTGCAGCTAATTCTGCTGGAGTCATCTTAACATCTCCATTTTGAAAAGCAGTACACCACCAACGCCCCTGCAAATCTTGGAAGACTCTCCCATGCCCTAGACCACGACCAACAAATTTGCGTGGTCCATAAGTTCCAGTAACTGAATCTGCCGTAGCATAATATAAATTATAAGTTCCTTCACGCATTTTATCAGTTGACCAAGCAGTACCAAAGAGTACATATTTACTTCCGATCTTAATCATATGACATCCTTCGTGACCAATTTTCCGTTCAACCTGACCATCTTTAGCTTTAATAGCATAAACTTTAGGATTGCCAGCTGCATCTACTTCGGCAAATCCAGAAAAATCAGGTTTAATCTTAATCAAATCAACCGCCCGACAGATTAACCAAGGAGAACCATCGGCTGGATCAATAAATAACGATGGATCATGTTGATGACCAAAATTTGTTCCCCAGTCAGTAATTGGTGTTTTAAAGAGTGGCGCATTTTTCTCTCCTAATGCAATGCTACTAAAATTAACATTTGAAGTATGTACCACAATCCAACGTTGATCTCTCTCATAATAATATAGCTCCGGAGCCCATAATTTAAGTTTATCCGTAAACGTAGGCTCTTTTTGTTTCCTTTCTTCATATTTTTGTAAAAACATATCGTAGATACTCGAATCTTTTAATTGATAAGGAATTCCCAGCCGCTCCCAGTTCACCAAATCGGTACTACGCCACATCGGGAAACCCTGACCATTAGCTGCATTCTCATATTGCGTCGCGGTCATATAGTATTTATTATCCGGACCAATGATAATATGTGGATCGCGGATATACGGACTAAAAATATTTACTGCTATATTACGTGCATCAAGATCCTTTAACAGCTCCGCTGCTGGACGGACAGTTCGTTCAAAAGAGATCGGCGCTTCTGATGGTGCTGCTGATGGCGATACTGCTGGTGGTGTTGATGTCTCAGATGGAAACACAGAGCCTCCACAGCCCATTAATGAAGTAAACAAGAAGACTCCACACCCAAGTAAGCTTAGATACTTTGTTTGTTGTAATTTCATTCTGATTTCACTCCTTAAAAATAATCATTTAACGAATTTAAACCAATTTAGATTCATTAACGATCCTGCTCCACCCTTGAAGACTAGATATAAATCCTTCACACCACTTAAGTTACTTACTTCACCTGATACAGTAGCCCATTTCTGCCAGCCACCTGTAATCTCGACTACACAAGTACCAATCAAAGTTCCCGTTGGACTACCTAAGCGCAACTCAATTGTTCCAGCTTCTTTTGCCTGAGAAGCAACCCGAATTTCAAATTTACTTGCTCCCTCTCCGAAATTAAGCAAACCATACTTAACCCAATCTCCATTTTCAATATAGCCGATATTTTGTACTCCATCCACATCTTTACAAGTTTCTGTTTTAATTCCTGATTGCTCATTAAAGCTTTCTGCTTCAATACGCTCAAAAGCACTACGTTCTACTGGCGATGGAGGCGGTTCAACACTCGGGACTATCGAAGGTAATGGTGAGGAGCTTACCTCCTTTAAACCTTCATAGTCAAACCAGTCAAAATAGGCTGGGGTCGTTGAAACTGTTCCATTACCACTTGAATAAATTCCTACATACAACCCAACAAACAGAGGAATCCCAATTACCACATTCATCTTTTCGCGATAGAGGTCTTGCCAGGTCTTACCCTGATCGAGTGAGTAACTAAAAACGCCAACCTGTCCTTCAATGCGAATCTGCAGCATTACTGGAGTAGTACCACCAATCTCCGCTTTGGCTTTAACCTCAGTTGAATCAAGGCGTACCCATACTTTTCGCACTCCGGCTTCTCTGCCAACTACAAATTCTACATGATCACCATTAGTTCCATCAGCTTTTTTCTCAGTAGTATTAATAATGGTTAAACCTGCTACTTCATTATCTTTTTGTGGTACAAAATCTACACAAGTAGCAATTCTGGCACTTCGATCTATTAAACGTTTACCAATCCAAGCGAGCATATCTTTATCATTCAAATTCTTCTCTGAACCATGTAGCGTGACAAACCCCTGTTTTTCTATCAATGAGCAACTCTCCGGCTTAGGATTGCGCACAAAATTCCAGGCTAAAGCCAGTTCACTAGCATTAAAATCATCGCGTACTGGTTCGGCTGGCCAATTATAAGCAGGGAGTAGCGGTCCTTGCATCGTTGGCGTAATCGGTTTGCCATCATTCACTACCGGCCAACCATTCACCCATTTCACCGGTGCTAAAAAAGTCTCGCGTCCTAATTCTGGTAAATACTGGTGACGTTTACCCAAGAAAACAATCCACCAGTTGCCTTGATGATCCTGCACCAGATCGCCATGACCAGTCGCTGAGATCTCTAAACCAGCTGGATTACTGAGAATTGCATTCGGACATGCTTCCCAATCATTATGTGAATTTCCCAAACCATCAGCTACCTTACGACGGGCAATCGTCACTTTATGTTTATCCCAGGTACCATCCTCTGCCAATAAAATATAGTAGTAATCCCCAATGCGATAAAGATGAGGACCTTCTTCCATCGTATCACCAAGTCCATTCCAGACTTCCCGTCGTGCAGAAACTGCTCCAGTATTTAGATCAAGCTCCCAACATTCCATTGCAGTTACAGGTTCTACTACTCCATCTGGTTTTAATTCAATCGTTCGAGTTACATATACTTTGTTATCATCAAAAAAGATATCCGGGTCAATTCCACTTGTATATGGTGAAGATCCGTTATGCCATTCTGCTTGACCCTCACCCACAATTTTTGGTTTAGACCAGGCAGTAGGAGAATCCCCTTCAGAAACAACCAGCAACACTTCTTTTTGAGCAATATTCTCAACTATCATGTAATACTTATTATTATGATAGCGCAAGGTTGGTGCCCAGATTCCTTGATTGGTACCACAATTTTTAAGTTCAAAACCAGCACCACTCAGAGCATAACTAATTAATTTCCAATGAACTAAATCTTTACTATGATAGATTGGTACTCCTGGATAATAGGCAAAAGAGCTATTCGCCAGATAGTAATCCCCTTTACCATTAGTACAAATACTTGGATCAGGCGCAAAACCAGAAATAATCGGATTTTGGTATGTACCAGTAACATCACCACTAGGCCAGTTAAAACAACCTGCACTGGTAAGACATAATAAAAAAACTATTAATAAACCCAAAAATCGCTTTTTCAAATTTCAACCCCCCTAATTAATATGTGATTACTCAGTTTATATTTATTGTCAGCCCCCTTTCCAAAATTAGTAATTCAAATCAAAGAAGCTTTTTGGTTTTGTTTTTAAAAGATTTTTAATAAGTATATAAAATTTTTACCTACGCAAGTCAATTAAGCTATAAAATAAAAACATAAATTATAATATTATTCAACAATTATATGTCAACCATAGTATAACATACTTTTCAAAAAATGTAACCATTTTTTTACACAAAAGCAAAATAAATCCGATTTAATTTAACTAATAATTAATACAATTTCGAGACGCACAAAAACTGTGCGTCTCGATTAGAATTATCATCTTTAAAAGTATTTTATTATACGCTAGGTTTTAATTTTAAATCTTTTTTGATTTTTACTTTTTCATCTTTAGTTTCAATTTTAAATTTACCAGAAGCAGCTGCTAATTTCTCAGCAGTAATCTGTAATTTAGCGGCAGCATTAATAACAATATTAGTTGAAGCATACTGTTCCTGAAACGAGGCTGATAATTCTTGCACTGCAGCTGTATTATCCTGACTAATCTGAGAAACCTTATCCATTTCTACAATTACTGCAGAATTATACTCTCCAACACGATAAGCGCTACTAGAAATATTAGCAATACTATTAGAGATATATTCTAGAGATTTAATTACTTCTTTGAAAGTGGTCACCGTCTCTAAAAGGCTGTTACGTCCATCAAGCACTTCATCAGCCCCTCGCTCCACGATCTCTACCAATCGACCTGTTTTCTTAAAGATCTCTTTAATAGTTTTATTAATATGATTAACCGAACGTTGCGCTTGGTTTGATAATTCATTAATATTAGCTGCTACTACAGAAAAACCGCGTCCATGTACCCCAGCGCGAGACGCCTCAATTGAAGCATTTACTGACAGTAAACTAGTCTTTTCAGAGATATCATTAATCACATCTACCATCTCTTGGATCTTATGTGAATCGGCTGCCAATTCTTGAACAAAAAATTTCACATTATTAACTGTATTTACCAAGTTATTCATTATCTCAATCATCAAACTAGTCACCGAACTACTCTTACTAATATTGCTTGAAGCATCTTTACAAATATCATTAATATTAATTGTAGTTTTAGTCATACTTTCAGTACTAGCAATAGCTTCTTTAATTGTATCGACCGCATGACTTACTTCATTTGTTTGAATTGTCGCTCCCTGAGCAAGACTTTCTACCAGTTTGTTTAATTCTTTTAAAGTAGCACTAGTAATCTCAGTAACCTGAAAAAGTTCATTTCCAGAAAATTGAATATTCTGCGCATAATCAGACGCATCCTTCACCATTTCTCGCAATTGAACCACTGCATAGTTAAAAGCTCGACCAACTCTTCCCACTTCGTCATTAGAATCAATTTCAGCCTTCGCCTGCAAATCACCCTCTGCTAAAATTTCGGCTGCCTTACGCAAATTATTTAAAGGATAAACGATTGACGCTGCGATTATTATCCCAAGCAAAATTGCAATGACTACCCCAATTGAACTGACCCAGAGCAACCAAGTGAACGCAGATTTATACACTTCTTGACTTTTATTAAAAACATTAATTCCTTGACTACGCATTTGACGCGTCATAGTATTTGCATATGCATATAAAGCTTGTGATTCTTGTGAGAATTTTAAAAAAAGAATTGGCGCTGCTACAGTATCACGATGCTGTACTGCATCAAATACATCCTGCAATGTTTTCCAATAGCTTTCCCACTTCTTCTTAAACTCAGCACTCATATCTGCAGGAATATATTGTAAAAAATTACCTACTTCTCCATCAACTTGATTCATCCAACCACTCAAGGCAGAACGACTAGGGGAATCATTCAAGACTGCCGCCTTGGTAGTGATATTCTCTACCATGTGCATTATATTAAGAAATTCTGACATTGGCGTAATCACCGTAGTGTTACTATTAAAAATTTTATAGATTGACTGATTCATTAGACCCATATTCATCAAACCGATAATTCCTACTCCAACAGTAATTATAATCATAAATACCAAGATACCCGCAATTTTATAAGATACCTTTAAATTCTTAAAAATAGCAAGATTCGAAATTTTATACAATAACTTTTTCATAAATCAATTACCCTCCTCGATTCTATTAAGAGACATTTTTTACTTAACATTTACTATAATTAAACCCTCATCATAATTATCGACTAACAGATAAAAAAACTAAACCTCCAATAACAAAATAAAAAAAGCAGAATATCCCAAGAATATTCTGCTTTTTTATAATAATTTTCAATTAATTATTTCTTTTTGGTCTTAAAGTCCATCCATACTGCCAGCAATAAAACAAAACCTTTAATAATCCATTGCCAGCAAGCTTCCATATTCATCATACTCATACCATTATCAAGACTTGCCATTACCAGTGCTCCCAGAATTGCTCCCGGAACACTTCCTACACCAC
>JBFYZC010000268.1:0-4731 GCA_041309705.1 Bacillota bacterium
ATATGTTACAATATCAAGGTAACTAAAGAATCCCCCCAAGTCCGAGTGGCTTGGGGGTTTTTTAATATGAAGGCGAGATGCGTGAGATTAGAAACGAGAATTTGTGGGGCATTTACAGAAGATTTAAGACAATCTTGGGAGTTATTCCTTGTCACGTAGGAATCGTTCCAGGTCATCCAAAAATCACTAAACTTCACATACAAATCACAAAACGTCACTATAAAATCATTGCAGGTCACTTCAAAATGACAGAACGTCACTATAAAATGATACAACTTCACATGCAAATCACAGAAGGTCACTGCAAAATGATTCCAGGTCACTATAAAATGATTCCAGGTCATTTAAGAATGAGTGCAGAAAATGATTGACCAAACCTGTGAACCACTTTTACTTTTTTAAAAAAACAAATCCATTCATTTCGATGGTCTAGCTTTCAACTGTCAAAGTAGGTTGCAAGCAGTTTTGTAGGAATGATATCAAAATTAAGAAATCCCTCACAATGTTAAGTTGTGGGGGATTTTTGTATGTTTTAGGGAGACTAATTGTAAAATAATCCCATAAAATATACCCCATTTTAGGGTATTGTTGAAATGTAAATTATCTGTTAATATAGTTTTGTATTAATGGATTAAAAATATAATAAAAACATATTGTAAATATTTACCATAGTGTAATTTTGTATTAAAATCAATACATTTTTGTTTAGATGTAAAATTAAATAATTAATATTTAATTTTACATATTTTATGACTATTTGTTTCGAAAGGGGGTGATCGCTAAACTTAGCAGATTGAAGTATATCAATAATTGGATACTATTTAAGAAGGAGACGAGGCAATGAAAGGTAAACAGAAATTAGGATTGTTTGTGGCTTGTTTAATGTTATTACTGATATTCATGGGGTTAAATAGTTTTACTTTCGCTGAAGTTACTCCAAAAGCAGATTGGAAGACTTATACGGTCGAGAAAGAGTTTAAGGTGAGTACTCCTGCGAGTTGGGAGCAGCTCGAAAATTCTTATTTGAAACTACAAGTAGCTTCAAAAATGGAGGCACTTTTAAATATTGGAACAATGCCAATGCCCGAAGGGATAACTACCTTGGAGGGATTGGTACCAACTCTGATCGAACAGACTAAGAATGATCCAGGATTACAAGGAGAGATTACACACCAAAGATTTAAAGGGAGCAACTGGGTAGGAGAAGAGATTAAGTATTCAACGATGACCCATGATCCTAATGAACAAACTATTTTTGTTACATATATAAATTATGTTATCGTAATGGGTGAAAATTACTATGTAATACAGTTAGGTTCTTTAAAAGAGAAAGAAGTTGAGTATGCACCAGTCTTTCAAGAGATGATTCGGAGTTTTGAGCTCTTGAATTCAGAAGTAGCTGCTTGGAAGACTTATACTGTCGAGAAAGAGTTTAAGGTTAATGCTCCCGCCAGTTGGGAGAAACTAGAAAATTCTTATTTGAAACTACAAGTAGCTTCAAAAATGGAGGCACTTTTAAATGTTGGAACAATGCCAATGCCTGAAGGGGTAACTACCTTGGAGGGATTGGTTCCAACGCTGATTGATCAGTTCAAGTGTGATCCAGGGTTGCAAGGAGAAATTACGCACCAAAGATTTCAGGGCAGCAACTGGGTAGGAGAAGAGATTAAGTATTCAACGATGACCCATGATCCTAATGAACAAACTATTTTTGTTACATATATAAATTACATTATCGTAATGGGTGAAAATTACTATATAGTACAGTTAGGTTCTTTAAAAGAGAAAGAAGTTGAGTATGCGCCGATCTTTCAAGAGATGATCAAGAGTTTTGAGCTCTTGAATTCAGAAGTAGCTGCTTGGAAGACTTATACGGTTGAGAAGGAGTTCAAGGTCAATGCTCCATCAAGTTGGGAGCAGCTCGAAAATTCTTATATGAAATTACAAGTAGGCTCAAAAATGGAGGCACTTTTAAATGTTGGAACAATGCCAATGCCTGAAGGGGTAACTACCTTGGATGAATTGGTACCAACGCTGATCGAACAGACTAAGAATGATCCAGGGTTGCAAGGAGAGATTACACACCAAAGATTTCAGGGCAGCAACTGGGTAGGAGAAGAGATTAAGTATCTCTCAACTGGTGGTACGCCTGATGATCGGACTGTTAATGTTGCATACACGTATTACATTATTCCAATCGGAGGAAATTACTATGTAGTACAGCTGGGTGCTTTGACCGAGAAAGCAGCCGAGTATGCGCCGATCTTTCAAGAGATGATCAAGAGTTTTGAGCTGTTGAGTTTTGTAAGTGATGTGAAGTTTAATTCTGTGTTGCATCAAAAAGACAGTATCACTCAAAGCAAGAATGCGGTAGTCTCTTGGGAAATGGTCAGACGACAAAGTGCTGATGATCCTGAAATTAAAGGTTATCAAGTAGTAAAGAAAGAGAATGATGCTACTGAACCAAATGAAGCAGAAATTCCAAAAGAATTAATTAGAGATACTTCAGTTGAGTGCCAGAATCTTTCTAGCAAAAATATCTACTATGTCTGGGCTAGAGCAGTTGATGAGTTGGGACGTACTGGTAAATGGTCAATGGTAAAGTTTTCGCCTCCAGCAAGCGAGGTTAGAGTAAATGCTACTTCCTGTTTGAGTGAGATTGTTAATAATCAGCCCAATTATCTGATTAGCTTAGCTCTTACTAAAGAAGATGCAGCTACTTATTGTATTGAACGTACTAGCGCAAATACTCCAATGCATACTATGAATATGGTTGAAAGTGAACTTAATCGGGAAGAGATTAAATATTTTGACGGGATGTTGAAAGTTCCACATGAAAAGTATACTTATAGAGTAATGGCAGTTAATGCCTTGGGAGAGAAAACTCCAGGTACATATTGTCAAGTATTGACGCAAAATATTAAACCAGTGATTGATCGAGCAATGATCAAAGCTCCTCGTTATCGAAATGAGAAGCAAGAAGTCACCTTTGGCTTAGGTCCAAAAAATGATCTAGAAGGTGATCAATTAGAATATCAATTATATGTATATATTGCTGGCGATCCTAGTACAGCAGTGCGTCTGGAAAGCTGGCAGCCTACCAAAGATTATCAGGAAGTAACTTATACATTTAATGATAATTCTTATTATGACTGGATTTTAAAATGTGTTGAAAAGGATGGCAATTTAGTACCAGATCGTGAAATAGTTGAGATTATGGAGAAAAAACTCCAAATAACTGCTACCAAACCAGTGATTCTCTGTTATACCGGAACCAATATTGAAGATAGTGACAAGTATACTGTTACCAAAGGACAACCATTTAAGTTAGAGGCATTAGTTAATCCAAAATTCAAGGTGAATAATTATAGTTGGAAACTGGTTGCAGTCGGTAAGGAAGAGGAAGCAGTCACAATTGCTAATGGAGCTACGAAGAATAAATTAAGTTATTTAATTGATGAGCTTGGTTCTTATAAAGTGGAACTAACGGTGAATGTAACTACAGAAACTGGCGAAGTGCTTGATGAAACTGGAGTTTTGAATTTTACAGTAACCAATACTGGTACAGGTCGTTTGTACACTGATGAAATTTGGAATAGAGTTCATACAGTTAGTGGCGAGGTAGTTATTCCTTATGGATATAATGTAACAATTACACCTGGAACAAAGATCAGAATGATGCCAGGCGCAACCATTCGCGTCGAAGGTAGGCTAGTAGCCGAAGGTGGTAGTTTGGCAACCGAAAAGATTAATTTTTTAACCCAATTTGGAGAATGGAACGGAATTATTTTTGAAAACGAAGGTACAGGATTAATTAAAAATACTATCATTAGTAGTGCTAATCAAGGGATTGTTTGTAATGGCTATCGTCAGGTGCATTTAATGAATGATACTTTTACCAACAATACCACAGGTGTCTTTTGTAATGGAGGGGCAATTGATCTTTATGAGTGCAGTTTTATCAAAAATGAAGTTGGGATTATAATCAAAGGTACTGCTAATCCAACGATCGTTAATTGTACTTATGAAGAAAATGGTGAGGATCAAAAGAAGATAGACTGATTTTTGCTGATACAGATGTCAGGATAATCTTTTTAGAAACAATAGTTAGAAGGAGTGTGCGAGATTGAAGTTGAAATCAATTAAGTCAATTAGTATTTTACTTGGATTAACTACTATCATCAGTTCCAATTTAATAGTTAATGCCCAAGAAAAAATGACATTTAGAAGTGAGTCATATGCTAAAGGAGAACAATGTAACTACTTGACGAGGTTGCAGTTAACAGAGCAGGGCGCAGATAAGTATCAAATTATGCGTAAAGATTTAGCAACAGGTCAAGAGATTGAATTAGTAACCTTGACCAAAACTCAATTGCAACAGAATCAATATCAATATTATGACGCATATGATTTGAAGAAACATGGTCGATATCAATATCGAGTCTTAGTAGGTAATCAGGAAATTAGTTCAAATTTGGTAATGGTAGCCAATATTAGCCCTCAATTTTCAGAGAAATTGAGCTTTTATCCGAAAATAACTGGAACCAAGCTACAATTTAATTTGGGGAAAATAAAAGATGCTGAAGGAGATGGTTTGGAGTATCACTTATATACTAGATATTTGGGTGATTCGGTAGAACGATTAGTAAGTGCTTGGCGTGTTGATAGTAAAGTTGATCAAGTGCAAACAGTTACCCTTCCAGATATGACTATCTGTGAATGGAAATTGGT
>JBFYZC010000269.1:0-4455 GCA_041309705.1 Bacillota bacterium
CCATTGACAAAAAACCACTCAAAGATCATCTCGAAGCAATCGGGCATAAGGATGCCTTTGAGTATCTACTGCAATTAGTACAGGATAACTTTCCTCTCTCGGAAAGGATCATCAAAGAACTTCATAGCTTAGTCTTGATCAATCGCCCTCAGGACAAAGGAGTCTATCGCTCAATCCCAGTTAAGATTATGGGTGCTGAGCACGAACCACCCCAGCCTTATCTAGTTCCAATTCAGATGGCAGAGCTAATTCGGGATTTTGAAATGATGACAGAGTTGCATCTGATCGAAAAAGTAGCCCTCTTTCACCTGCGTTTTGAGAGCATTCATCCTTTTATTGATGGTAATGGTCGCACTGGACGTTTACTACTTAATTTTGAACTGATGCAGGCTGGGTTTCCACCGATTAATGTTAAATTCGCCGACCGTCGGCGTTACTATGACTGTTTCCACAGCTACTATCAGACGAATACTGCTACCGAGATGACAAAATTAATCTTAGAGTATCTGCACGAGACATTAGATCAATATTTAGAAATTTTGCAATAAAAGAGGCGTGTTGCTGTAACACGCCTTTTCTCATCCATTACTTCCCTTGAATCGCCTGAATCTCGGCAAGTGTCGGCGGATTCAGTGCCATCGGAAACCTCATACAAACCGCTGCCGCAGTCGCAGCAGCAAAACTCACGATTTCGTCATCCGAAAATTTATTCAAAATCCCATAAACCACTCCGGCACGAAAGCTATCGCCCGCCCCCAAAGTACTCTTTACTGGCACTTTGAAAGGAGTAAATTTATTAATCTTTCCTCCCTGACGTGCATAGAGAATCTCTTTCGCTCCAAAAGTCATGATCACCAAGCCTTCGGAATTAGAAAGATAACGCTGTATTAGTTCTTTTGGCTTCAGCTCAGGAAAATTATTCTTAATAAACTCCTGTGAAATCACAGTCGCAGTCGCATCACGATGCAGTTCACTCTCTGGCAGCGTATCAATTGTTACATAGGGTAACTGCAACGCCGCGCAATACTCAGCCACCAGACGTGATTCCTCACCAAAAAACGGATCAACTGCCGCAATCTTCGCGGCACGAATTGCCGCATAATCAGGGACTGACCATCTCTTCTCTCCCGCCAAATACTTCTTAAATCTACCAAAAACCGTTCGCGAAGCTTCATCAATCAAGACCAGATCCTGTACTCCCTCAAAATTTTCATCATATTTCATTGCACTACAATCAATCCCACACTCGTCAAAAAACTTCTCAATCACTGCTTTGGTTACGCTGCCCAAATGAGGGCCATCCAGCTTTACTTTGCAGCCCAAATTATTCAGAATAATTGCTGCATTTCCTGCCTCCCCGCCCGGGAGCAAATAGCTCTCCTTAATCTCCTGATAAGTATCTGCCACCGGATACTTTCCTTCCAAAAGATGAATCGTTGATAAGACTGTCATTCCGTATAAATAAATATCCAGATAAGAAAAATTAGTTCGCTTCTCCATTTCGACCCCTCATTTTTATTAATTAATAGAAATTCAGTTATCTTACAAATCTAATTTTTTCCTTAATTAATTCATATAGCTTGGAGCTGTTTTTTATCTCTTTCAAATCTATGTATAGCGCTTCATCACAATCGATAATAATTTTCACTGTATTTGCGATACTTCTTTCCGCAAACCATTTAATTCCGCCAAATGATTCTACCATCAACTGAGCCGAACTTTGCTTGGAATAATAATTACTTGTTAGCATTGAGGCTTCTATTATTTTTTCCCAATTCACATCACGTAACGCTACAAAATATAGTACTCTTTTCTCAATTCCCTGATCAGTAAGTAAAATTTTCTTCGAACGATCATATCCATAAATCATTGCTTGCAACAGCAGAAAGATTGACCAATAAGGAACTGACCGAAAAAATGTCTCACCATCCATAATGATTGAAAAAAAACCAAATAACAACAGCAAAAAAATCTTTAATAAATATTTTTGTTTGTAATCAAAAACGGTTACCACTATCTCGCCCCTTTAGCTTAATATTATAAGTCTGATTAAACCCCAAAAAGTAAGTCAAATTAACATTTCATCTCTTCCTTAATTCATTTATTAAGAGATCATCATTAAGCCCTCCACCCCAGATTATACCAAACTCTCATCATCTTGAAAACAGTTTTTCACCCTAAAACATCCCCTTTTTCTCTTAGGAATCACTTGGTAACTCATAGGAACCATTCTGCATCTCGCCTGATTCATTTTGCAGGTCGCCTGATTCATTCTGCATCCCGCCTGAATCATTTTGTAAGTCGCCTGAATCATTATGTAAGTCGCCTGATTCATTCTGTAAGTCGCCTGAATCATTCTGCATGTCGCCTGAATCATTCTGCATGTCGCCTGAATCATTCTGCATGTCGCCTGAATCATTATGTACATAGGTAGAGACGCACTGCCGTGCGTCTCTACCTGTTTAGGATGCAGGAAGCTGGAAGCAAAAATCACTCCCCCTATGCTTCGCATTTTCCCCCTCACCGAGGGGGTCGCGGCAGCAGGGGCGGCGATTCCAGCCTCCAGCGTCTAGCCTCCAGCTTCCAGATTGCGACCTGGTTCCTACATCTTTCCTATTATTAAGAGACGCACAACAGTGCGTCTCTACGTGTTACCCTTACGGTATTTCGCTAAACAACCAATCTAGCAACTCCACCTACCAAATCCCCACGCCCGCTCCCCAATCCCCCTCGTTTTGGATGTAGGATGCGAGAGGTTGGAAGTGAGAATTTATAAAAGTAATTCCCACCTCTAACTTCTCACTTCTCACATCCAGATTGAAAGGAAAGCGCGTAGCGCAGGGGGAGTAATTCTCGCCTCTGTCCTCTCACTTCTCGCCTCCAGAATGATGCGACTTGTCAGTCATCTTCACTTTAACTGCCTTATTTCCTTGCGGAGCACCACCACTCTTCATCTGTGCTACTTGCGACGAGAGCTCGCGTGCTTGTGGATGTCCACGTTTCAAATCAGACCTGACACCTACTTCTGTACCGATTTCCGGCGGAGTAATCTGTTTCCCCATTCAAGCTTCACCTCCTCAAAAAAAATAAGACCCTAAATACGCTTCACGTACTCAAGGTCTTACTTAGCTTGCCAAAAAACCGATTCTTTTAAGCTAATTTTGCTCTATGCAGATCTGCCAATTTGTTCCCGAAACCAAGCTCCAGAGACTTTTTCCTCTTCAATCAGATCAGCACAGATTGCTTTCAACGTTAATTCCTGACTCTCCAAAATCTGTCGTACTCTTGCCTCTTGTTCATTTAAAAGCTCATTCATCACCTCATGCAGTTGATCTTTCCCAACCACTTCTTCTTGAATAATTCCCAAACGCGAAAGACCTGCATTAATTAGCTGTCGTACAATCCCGGTTGCCTGCTCAAAATCATTCAAAGCACCAGTACTCCAATTACCATAGATTAATTTCTCTGCCACTGCCCCACCCAGACAGATTGCGACTTGATCGAGGAGATATTCTCTGGTATAGAGATACTGCTCTTGCAGTTGCGTCTGGCGCATAAATCCCAGGGCTTTACCACGCGGAATCACCGTTAAAGTTGCCACTGACTCCGGACGTAAAGTCTCACTGAGTAACGCATGTCCGATCTCGTGATAAGCAATCCGTTTCATCTCATCACTTTCCGGACGACGTTCCAACTTTTCACCCATTAATACTTTATCAATTGCTTCACGAATCTCTTCCATCTCAATCTGCTGCTGTCCTTTACGATAAGCTAAAATGGCAGCCTCATTAACTAATGACTCCAGATGTGCGCCTGAGAACCCAAAGGTATCAGTTGCTACCTCGGCTAGATTAACCTCCGCAGCTAAAGGTTTCCCTTGGGCATGAATCTTCAAAATATGAATCCGACCTTCTTTGTCAGGCAGATCCACTTTTACTTGCCGATCAAAACGTCCCGGACGCAAAATCGCGGCATCCAGCAGATCAATCCGATTAGTCGCAGCAATCACCACAATTTTTACACTTTCATCGGGTTTCAGTCCATCCATCTCCACCAGTAACTGATTCAAAGTCTGATCATATTCCAGATGTGAGCTATGACTGCCACGTTTTCCGGCAATTACTTCAATCTCATCAATAAAAATAATTGCACTCTTCTTACCTGCTTTGGTAGCTTGAGTACGCGCCTTATTAAATAATTGTCTTACCCGTTGCGCACCAACTCCAGCATACATCTCAATAAACTCACTTCCCGAAGCTCCTACAAAGACTGATTCCGTATAATTTGAAGCTGCCTTGGCAAGCAGAGTCTTGCCTGTACCGGGAGGACCGGTTAACAGAATTCCTTTCAGTGGTCGAATGCCAAGCTCACGTACTTTTTCTTGATCACGAACAAAATCAAGTGCCTCCAGTAACTCACGTTTGGCAACCTCTTGTCCGCCAATCTCATCAAAAG
>JBFYZC010000270.1:0-4218 GCA_041309705.1 Bacillota bacterium
CAGTATCAGGAATAACAATATTGACGATCATTATATATTTTATTTTGGCATTAATTTATCAGCTGATTTCAAATTTTTTGTTTCATAATTCGTAGCACTTCATTATCTTGCGCCGTGAAAAAAGTATTCAGATACGTGATATCACTCCCCCTGACTTCGCCTTCCCCCTCAATCTAGAAGCTAGAAGCTGGAGGCTGGATTCACTCCCCCTATGCTTCGCATTTTCCCCCTCAGTGAGGGGGATTTGCTTTGGAGCAAGGAGAAATTTTTCTGTTGAAGAGAAATACTTTGCTGTTTGTTGCCCCTACAGAATACAAAATATTGAGATGCAGAATGGTTTAGGTAAAAAAATTGTGTTTTGTTTGGTAGGGGCAGGTCGCCGTGCCTGCCCTGTAGAGACGCACAGCCATGCGTCTCTATCTGCGTGACGGTGAACGATTGGGCAACCACGGGGGGGTTGCCCCTACGTGACGCTGAACGATTCCTACGTGACCGGCAATGACTCCTACATGACGGGGAACGATTCCTACGTGACGCTGAACGATTCCTACGTGACCGGCAATGACTCCTACGTGGTGGTGAATCCTCCCTACCTGACCGGGAACGATTCCTACGTGACGGTGAACGATTCCTACCTGATGGTGAATGGTTCCTACATGGTGGTGAATGACTCCTACGTGACTGGGAATGATTCCTACGTGAAAGTTGCAAACTTTTTGTCTTTAAATTGGTAAATAATTCAGGTATACTGATAAATGTCAACAGCAGTGCAGCTAAGAGTTACTTCACTTTTAATGAAACTAAACTCTTCGGCAAATTTCTCTGTTGACCAATCTAGGGTAGTGCAGGCAGGAGTTACTTCGCTAGGGACTGGTTGATGCAGGTGCGAATCCTGCTTCCTCTTGAAAAAGAGGAATGGCGGAAGTATTAAAACGCGCCAGTAGAAGCTCCAGCCGTTTTTCTCCCTAGAGTTTATCAATTTACTTCAGAAAGAAGGTTTTAGCTTGAAATTTAATACTGCACTCAAAAATAGAACATTCAATCACGAAGGGGCTACTGCCTTCTCGATGCAGCCGCAAGAAAAGTTAGTCAGTCGGGTTTTAACCAGTTTTTTTAATGAAACGAAATTTTATGGTGATAACTCCTCAGAGCTAGTGGCAAATCTACGTGAAGTATTAGCGACTGAGCCAAAATTTGTTGCCAATTTAGCAATTTATGCACGGCGGGAGATGCATCTGCGTACAATTGCGCATGTTTTATGTGCTGAGCTGGCGCATGACGCTGTAGGGAAAGAGTATCTGCGTGCGACCCTGATGCAGCTGGTGGAGCGTCCGGATGATCTGACGGAGATTTTAGCTTATTATCTTCAGACTTTTGGTAAACCAATTCCAAATGCTTTGAAAAAAGGTTTAGCAGATGCTCTGAGAAAATTTGATGCTTATCAACTTGCCAAGTACAATCGAGCCCATGCGGTCAAACTGCGGGATCTGCTTTGTCTGGTACATCCGAAAGCCGAGACTGAGAGCCAGAGCGAATTATGGAAAAAATTATTGGAAAACAGATTAGAACCCCCAATTACCTGGGAGACTGAGCTTTCAAAGTATGGTAATCGTAAAGAGGTCTGGGAGCGCTTGATTGCCGAAAAGAAGCTGGGCTACATGGCAATGCTGCGTAACTTACGGAATATTATTAAAGCAGAGATAACCAATCTGCCTCAGGTTTACCAATTTTTGAGTGACGCAACCAGAGTTTTGCAAAACAAGCAACTGCCGTTTAGATACTATAATGCTTATCGAATTTTGCAGCAGGAAGGGCTGGGGACTTCGAAGATCTTTGATGCTTTAGAAGCAGCCATTAAAATCTCGACCAAGAATATTCCACGTTTACCGGGAAAAACGTTAATCGCCGCCGATGTCTCTGGCTCGATGAATTCTCCCATTAGTGCCAAAAGTCAGATTACCTGCGCGGAGATTGCCGTTTTGCTGCTTGCGATTGCCAATTATATTTGCGAAGAGACGATCACCACTACCTTTGATAATCATTTGTATCTCTGTCAGCTCGCCACCCATAATGGAATCATCGCCAATGCCAATGGGATTAAAGTCAACGGTGGTGGCACTGATATTACCTTACCACTACATTACTTGTTGCAGAAGAAAATCAAGGTTGATCGGATTATTATCTTGTCAGATAATGAGATCAATCGTGGCTATAACTATCGAACTGGCTACGGTGCACCAAAAAATTGTCAGGCACTGTTTACGGAGTATCAAAGTAGAATCAATCCCCAGGTCTGGCTGCATGCGATTGACTTACAGGGGTATGGAACGCAACAGTTTGCTGGGAGAAATGTCAATCTGCTAGCCGGCTGGAATGAACGAATCTTTGATTTTATTTCCGCGAGCGAAGCGAAACCAGGGAGTCTGCTTGAAAAAATTAATCATTATTATTTCTAAACTAAAAACTCTGCTTCAGGTTATGGAGCAGAGTTTTTGATTTGGTTATTGGTTATTTTTTTGGTTTACTAACTTCACCTTCATTAGTGGCAGCTGCCTCTAATTGAGCTGGTTCGTTGATAATTGGTTGCTCGTTGAGTGCTTTTAAAATATTAGCTTTGATGGCATTGACCTTCTCATTCTCGCCATTATTTAATTCAGGATTGCTCAGATTGACTCCTAATTTTTCATTGACCAAGAGACCTAGGAGTAATTCAAAGGCATTGGCGCCACTATTGTTACTACCACCCATACTAATTACGGTTTTTGGTACAATGTCGATCTGAGATTTTTCAAT
The DNA here is from genome assembly GCA_041309705.1 of Bacillota bacterium. GTDB lineage: Bacteria > Bacillota > UBA4882 > UBA8346 > UBA8346 > JBFYZC01. The sequence goes on from JBFYZC010000270.1 coordinate 2,794, forward strand.
GGCGGCAGTGAATTTATTCATAATATCCTGAATTACCTGATACTGTGAGCCACCGTATGCTTTGACCTGTTCCTCAATGGCGAGTGCTTTCGCGATTCCCACCCGTGCCTCTTTCTCGGCTTCGGCTTCGGCGATAGCTTTGATTTTGGATGCTTCTTGGAGCGAACGTTGATATTCTGCTTTACCCTGGTTACTCTGAATCTGCACGTTGATCTCTGATTCAGTCAGAAATCTTTGTTGTGCCGCACGTGATTGTGCTTCAGTCAATTCTTTCTCTTTGGCAGCGGCTTTTTCTTGTTGTGAATAGGTTTCTACTTGTTCGATAGCGATTTGTCGTTCGCGTAACTGAGTAAGAATATCCTCAATCTTGTTGTCATTATCTGAGGCGGAAGGAGTTCCAATCAGCACTTCTTCTAACTCGAGATTATAATGTTCGAACTTCTCTTTCATCTCCTGCGAGGAATTGATCTGGATCTCATTGCGTTCTTGAATCAATTGAATCAAAGTTTTATTTTGACCGATATTCTTGAAATAAGCGGAGACCATTGGGTCAAGCGTCTGATCAACCAGCATTTTGATATCTCCGAAACGTTGAATTACCAGTGGGGCTTTCTTGTAATCAATATGCATCACTACTGAGAGTGGTAGCGAGGGTTCGAAGGCATCCTTGGTAATTAAGCTAACTTCTTTTAAGTTCTCATCATATCTATGGGTACCACTCTGCTGACTGATCCATTTTAAGATAATATTGGTGGTAGGAACGAGAATCACTTTGCCGGCATAGGTGTTGAAGGCGTATTTGCCTGGCATTAAAGGTTCGTTCCAGACACCACGACAACCAACCTCTACTAATTCACCATGTTTGTAATTGACTCCGGTAGAATCAACACCTTTGGCACCAATATAAGAGACGACTACCCCAACAAAACCAACTTCAATAATAGTCTTGTCGATTAATTCTACCGTGGCAAAGAGGCGGTTGATGAAGTGAGTGCCATCCACCAAAACTTGATGCTGGCGACCCCGATAACCCTGTGCTTTGAGGAATTTTTCCGGGTCTTGAAAGTTATTGTGATAGATCTCCGCTTGTGAGACATCGTCGCCTACGGTGGGAGCGATAATGTCATTTTTATTTAAGGAAGGACCATCGTGGACAGTGATAATCCCGATTTTATCATCACTACCTTTAATAACGATCGGATTGAAACCATTGCGTTCTTTGATTAGTTCTGCCATTTTGTTGATGGTGCTTTGTTCGGCGCTGTTCCCCATTGGAAGATAGAAAATTTTGTCGGCAGTAATAATGATGAACTGTGCTAGGTTAAAAGCATAAGTTCCTTCACGAATAATGCCCCGTTGCGGACCTTTCTGACCACCATGAGTTAAGAAACCACGTGCATTTTGAAAGTTATTGCTTTCCGGAAT
>JBFYZC010000271.1:0-3338 GCA_041309705.1 Bacillota bacterium
TGCTAAAGGGTGATTGAAAATCAGTTTTTCGCCATTGCTATATATTTTTCAAAAGATCTAAATCATTTTATCTTCGTGAAAAATCCTTAGTGCTTTGGATATTTTCACTCGATAAAATAAAAAATCTTTATTGGAAGGTATATTGATTATCTCAAGGGGGTGAAAAAAATGTTTTTTTTCAAAACCAGCTTAACATTTATTATCGGAAGTTTGGGTGGCTGGTTGATTGGGAGAGGGTTTCTGCTAGGAACAGGAAAGGGGTTGTGGTTTTGGGTCTTGGGAGGAGGAATTTTTAGTATTCTTTTAGAACGATTTGGTTTCAAGTTGTTAACTAACTGGATAAAGCAACTTTCGTTTGTGGAATTGTTCTTTAAGTGTCTGGGAGTTCTGGTGGGGATTCTTTTCGTAGCGTTGATGATGATTATTAGTTGGCCGATTTTAAATTTAATGGCACCGGATGTCAGAGTAATTACTTTTTTGTTGCTGACAATTCTTTGTGGTGGTAGTGTAGTTATGATTTTTAAGGTGAAAGAGAAGGAGATTATGAAATTTTTTGCCGGGAATGATTCATTTAGTTTAAAAAATAGTACTCAACATGGACAGTTAAAAATCTTGGATACCAGCGCAATTATCGATGGACGAATTGCGGATCTCTGTCGAACTGGTTTTTTAGAAGGAGTTTTGGTGATTCCCAATTTTGTCTTGGTCGAATTGCAAAAGATTGCAGACTCTGCTGAACAGCTAAGGCGTAATCGCGGACGACGTGGCTTGGACCTCTTAAATAAAATTCAAAAAGAGAATTTAGTTATGCTCAAGATTATTGATCGGGATTATGATGATTTATCCGAAGTTGATACCAAATTGCTCAGACTAGCTCGAGAACTTGATGCCAAAGTGGTGACCAATGATTACAATCTCAATAAAGTTGCTGAACTATATGGTGTAAATGTTTTAAATATTAATGAACTCTCAAATGCTATTAAACCGGTGGTAATTCCTGGCGAAGAGATGTATGTGCATGTTTTGCGTGATGGGAAAGAGTATGGACAGGGAATCGGGTATCTTGAGGATGGAACAATGATTGTGATCGAGGGTGGCAAGGATTATATCGGAATGGATATTTCTATTTTGGTAACCAGTGTGTTGCAGACTGCTGCAGGTCGGATGATCTTTGCTAAACCTAAGGATTATCTGGTAGCAAAATTATCATCGTGATTATATATAGTGCCGTAAGGCACTTTTCTTTATTTTGAGGAGGATTTCATAAGATATAAAGGGAATTAGTTTAATAGGTGATGTCGATGAAGCAAATTCCACAAGTAGTAGTGGTGATTCCTGCCGCCGGAAGTGGACGGCGGATGCAGGCGGGAAAGAATAAGATCTGGTTACCCTTGAATGGGAAAAGTGTTTTGGAGCATACTCTATCGGTCTTTCAGTCTTCATCAATGGTGCGGATGATTTTACTGGTAGCTAATCCAACTGAGTTATTAGAGTTTAAAGATTTTATTCTCGAGCAACGTAAGCCTGATGGAGTACCAATCATGCTGGCACCAGGTGGTATGGAACGTCAGGATTCGGTTTGGAATGCACTACAATATTTAAAAGATTGGTCGGGTTGGGCAGAAGGAACCAAGATAGTGGCAGTACATGATGCGGCGCGTCCACTCTTAACCAGAGAACTATTTGAGCAGTCAATTGAATTGGTCTTGAAATATCAGGCAGTAGGAGTCGGAGTGCCAGTTAAAGACACTATCAAACAGGTGAACGAAGAATTAATGGTGACTGCTACGCCACAGCGCTCAAGTTTATGGGCAGTACAGACACCTCAGATTTTTGAGTTGGAACTATTATTAAAGGCATATCAGCAAGCAGCAGCTACTGGAGAACGTTTTTCGGATGATTGTGCTGTGGTGGAGGCGTTTGGTCAACCAGTGAAACTAATGATGGGTTCATATGAGAATTTTAAGATCACCACCGTAGAAGATCTCGATTGTGCTGCAGCTATTTTACGGAGGCGAGAAGATGCGAATCGGGCAGGGCTTTGATGTACATCAGTTAGTAGCAGAACGCAAGTTGATCTTGGGTGGAGTGGAGATTCCTTATGAATTAGGCTTATTGGGGCATTCGGATGCGGATGTTTTGGTACATGCGATTATGGATGCACTCTTGGGAGCAGTTGGTGCACGGGATATCGGGGAGCATTTTCCAGACCATGATCCTGCTTATAAAAATGCGGATAGTATGAGCTTATTAGCTTACGTCGTTAAATTGGTAAATGAGAAAGGCTATCGAGTCGGGAATCTTGATGCGACAATCATTGCACAGCGTCCCAGGGTAGCGCGGTATATTCCGGAGATGATTGCAAAGCTTGCGATGGTCATGGAAGTGCCCACCGAGGATGTGAATGTCAAAGCAACCACTACCGAGAAACTTGGCTTTACCGGACGTGGGGAAGGAATCGCAGCACAAGCAGTAGTGCTCTTGAAGAAGGTTTTGTGAAGCAAAAAGAATAGTTAGAAAAAGAGAACAGTACCTGGTAAATGGGTGCTGTTTTTTTATTTAATATGGATGTTGATGAAAAAATTAATGAAAGAGTTTTTAGGAAAAATTTGTCAAGTTGGCAGGAGTTTTTTGAAGTGTTGAGAATTCTATATATGTGTATTTAGCAGCAAAGATGCAACCAGATGGGTGGTGAAAAGCTTTAAAAAGTTGTAATTCATTTTATATTTTAAATAAAAGTGAAAACGCTTTTTAATGCGCATATATGGGAGACAGTTATGTAGTTAAAGGAGCGAAGCTTAAATGTAGTTTTGGTGATCAGGAGTGCAGTCTGCAACTGATGAATCACGACTCAAAGATTAAGGGTAAAGAGCAAGCAAACATTATGGATTTTGCCCCAATGATGAATGTCCCACCGTTTGGGATGTGTAATAGTATGCTCAATCCAGCGTTGATTGCTGCCAAAGCGGCAAGCAATGGTGCAGTGCAGAAAGTCCCTTGTATCCCGGTGATTCCTGCCCCTTGGTTGGGTGGCAAAGTGAATAAGATGGTAAAGGGTCCGCCTGCACTCTTGAAATCCTCGACTTTGATGTGCGCCTATATGGGGCAGATTAAGATTCAGGATGATGGGATGGGCGGGCATGATCAGGTTGGGGCGAAGGGAGAAAAGGGGAAGGTTGAAGATGTTTCGGGTAAAGCAAGTAATACTGAAAATACTAAGCAAGCTCCCCAGGGTAAATATACCCGTGAATATATTCAGACGCTACCCTCGATAAGTGATGATTTTGATGAGCGGTTAGCAAGACACAATCTGACCAAAGAAGAGTTTCAAGCAATCA
>JBFYZC010000272.1:0-7319 GCA_041309705.1 Bacillota bacterium
TCTTAATTTAGAGGATTTTTGTGAAGAGCGTCTAATATTTTAATTAGGGATTTTTTTAGCCAAGGAGGGGAAAATATGCAAAAAAAGCAATTAATTATCTTAATTAGTTTAAGTATACTTTTAGGCATGTCGGGATGTGGACGCAGCAGTAGTTCTACCACCAAAATTACCGGGGTTTTGATGATTAATACTTCTCCAGCAGCAGAAAAGACCGTTTATCTTAAAAATGCGATTGGTGGTACGAGTAAACCAATGCTCACTGATGCGCAAGGGAGATTTACATATAATAATGTAGTACCTGGTAATTATCAAACATACTACATTAGCACTAGCCCAAATGGTTCTTTTTACAGTGGTGGGCATGAGATGGTTTTCCAACCGGTTACTTTAAACCAGAATAATCAATTGAATATTGAAGTCAAAACAGATATGCCAGGAGTACCTGAAGAATAAGGATTTATAAATGCTCAAGGAAGAGAGATGAAGCTGATGAGACAGCTAATAATTTTAGTGCTGCTGTTATTTTATATTGTTTTACCAGTTCAAGCGGTAGATGAAGGTGTCTTTGGCGCAACTGCACCATTTTTGCGTTTTGGAGTAGGAGCACGAGCTTTCGGTATGGGCGGTGCTTATGTTGCAGTAGCAGATGACGCTACCGCAACGTATTGGAATCCTGCCGGACTGGCACAGTTAAATGGTAAACAGTTAAGCGCGATGCATACTGAGTTGTTTATGGAGACCAAGTATGACTATTTAGGATTGGCTTTTCCAACTGCTTATGGTGGTTGGGGTTTGAGTTTATTAAATATTATGACCCCATTTACTTCCGAGTTTGGTGAGACGAAAAATGTTCGTGCGACGGTAGGTTATTTGGGATATGGATTTGAGCTTGATAAGTGGCAATTTGGCTTGAGTTTAAAATATTTACAGCAAGAGTTACTGCAAGCTAATGGTCAGGCATTCAGTTGTGATCTGGGATTTAACACCCAGTTAGCTGAGAATTTTATTTTTGGTTTTAATATCCGAGATTTTTGGGGGGCAAGAATTAACTGGAGCACTAATTATCAGGAAGAAATTCCAATCACCTACTTAGTAGGGTTAAGTTATCAAATGGAGAATTTAATCTTAAGTTTGCAATTAGAACGTACTTTAGGAGTTAATCTAGAACATTTTGGGCTTGAATATGCGGTGAATGATTTTTTGAAACTACGTGCCGGAGCACGTGGACAGGATTTGACGTTTGGAATTGGAATCAGCCAAGCGGCGTTAGGTTTTGATTATGCTTATTGTGCAGCGGAGCTTGGAAATACACATCGTTTTTCTTTAAATTTTGTTTGGTAATAATTACCATTAACGAAAGTCGAGGTGAGGAAAGTTGTTGGAATTTTTTAAGTTATATGGATCAATTTTCCTGCGCCTGACAGATATTTTTCTGGTATTGCTGGTGATCAATAGTCTGTGGAAGATGATGAAAGGGACTAAAGGAATCTTTTTTTTAAATGCCATCATTATTCTGTTATTGGTCTATATGGCAAGTAAGGCTTTGAATTTTGAATTATTTAGCTCATTACTAGAATATCTGATGATTATTATGATTGTAGGGATGCCAATCCTTTTTCCAATGGAATTAAAGAAAGCTGTGGAATCATTAGGAACGCATAATCCGATTGCCAAATTTTTTATCAAACCACCTACAATTGCGACTGAAAGTATTGAAGTGGTAGCTGAGGCGGCTGAAAGTTTGAGCCGGAAACGAATTGGTGGATTGTTAGTTTTTGAGTGGGAAGATTCACTTTTAAATGTGGTTGAATCCGGACTGAATCTAGATGCGGTTTTATCAAAAATTCTTTTAGAGCAAATCTTTTATCCAAACTCACCCTTACACGACGGGGCAATTTTGGTGAAAGGAAATCGTATTCGCGCGGCAGGCTGCTTTTTACCACTTGATAATCAGTTGTTTTTACCTCACAATTTAGGAAGCAGACATCGCGCTGGTCTGACAATCTCAGCACAGACTGATGCCCTAGTAGTAATTGTTTCTGAAGAAACTGGAGAGATTTCAATTGCTTATAAGGGCTGTTTGTTTAAGATGAGTAATGCCGAGCAAGTAAAAATTAAATTAAAAGAAATAACTATGGAATCAAAAACAGAGAATAAGAATCAGAATCAAAATAATAATTTCAATTCAGAGGCAGGATGTTAAATGTGGTTCAAATTATCACAATTTCGCGTTGCTTTGGAAGTCAATGAGCAGGAGTTGGCGGAAGTAATCGCCAAACATTTGCAACTCTCCAAGGGAAGAGTACAGCGAGTTCGGATTTTACGGCAATCTTTAGATGCGCGGCACAAAGCTTTAGCTTATATTTATACTGTAAGCTTCGAGATTACTATCGATCTACCAGAAGCAGAAGTTCTTCTGGCTAAAGAGTCAAATTTGATGATTTATCAACCTCCAGCACCTCTGGTAATTCGGCGGATTACTAAAGTTTCAAAAGAACGACCAGTGATTATCGGCTCAGGTCCAGCGGGGCTTTTTGCGGCTTTATATTTAGCCAAAGCAGGACTTCGTCCTATAATTATTGAACGTGGTGCTGGATTAGTAGGAAGAATTACAGATGTTGAGCGTTTTTGGCAATCTGGCGAGCTTGACCCGGAATCGAATATTCAGTATGGAATGGGTGGAGCAGGCACTTTCTCTGATGGTAAATTAACTACGCGAATTAAAGATGCACGTGTAGCTGAAATTTTGGAACAAATGATTAAAGCTGGTGCACCAGCAGAGATACGATATTGTCAATATCCCCATGTTGGCACTGATCTCTTGCGTCAAGTTTTGACAAACATGGAGACTGAGATTATCGAAGATGGAGGAGAATTTTGGTATCGTCAAGCACTGGTTGCTCTGCAAACAAGTTCGGAGGGGAGAACCAGGATTAAGCTTGCTTCAGGTGAGGAATTAGAAACTGAGCTACTGTTATTGGCAACTGGTAATAGTGCGCGCGATGTATATCGTCTTTTAGCCCAAACTGGGTTTCAATTGGAGGCGAAACCTTTTGCAGTGGGTTTGAGAATCGAACATCCACAAGATTTAATTGATCGGGCACAATATGGGCGCTGGGTAGGTCATCCGCGCTTAGGTGCAGCAGAATATCATTTAACCTATCAGCATCAAGCAACCGGACGTGGAGTTTATTCTTTTTGTATGTGCCCTGGAGGAACGGTGGTCGGTGCAACTTCAACCGTCAATGCGGTGGTGACTAACGGAATGAGTTATCATGCACGTAACTCTGGAATTGCTAATGCAGCAATTCTGGTCACAGTAGGGCAGAATGATTTTGGCACTAATTCGGTGTTAGCTGGAATAAATTTTCAGGAAAAATTGGAGCAAAAAGCATATACATTAGGTGGAGGTGATTATTATGCCCCGGCGCAACGGGTCGCAGATTTTTTGAAGCAACAACCGTCAAGCAACTTTTCTAAATTACCACCATCATACTCACCCGGGATTACCCCAGCAAATCTTTGGGAGTTGTTACCGCGAGAATTATCCCAAGCAATTAGTGATGCCTTGGGCTATTTTAATCAAAAATTGCAGGGATTTACTTATGAAGATGCAGTTTTAACTGGAGTAGAAACTAGGACTTCGGCACCAATAAGAATTTTAAGAGATGAAAAGCGTGTTGCCTTAGGGAAACCAGGAATCTATCCAATTGGCGAAGGAGCTGGTTATGCTGGCGGGATAATTAGTTCGGCATTAGATGGCTGGCGTACTGCAGAGATGATTGTGGCAGAGTATCAATAGAGTTTTGTAAAAATATATTATATATATATATTATAATTGTTTGGAGGAATTTTTTTGGGGCGATTATTTGGAACTGATGGTGTACGTGGGGTAGCAAATCAAAGTTTAACTCCAGAAATGGCACTGGGACTGGGTCGAGCTGCCGGAGCATATTTTTTTAAAAAAGTCACTGGTCGACCGATGGTGATTATTGGCAAAGATACTCGTATTTCAGGCGATATGCTTGAGGCAGCCTTAGCAGCAGGATTGACCTCGATGGGTATTGATGTTTTAAGACTAGGAGTAATTCCAACCCCGGGAGTCGCTTTTTTGTGTCGACATTTAACAGCTACCGCAGGGGTGATGATCTCGGCTTCGCATAATCCTGTGCCTGATAATGGGATTAAATTTTTTGACTATCAGGGATATAAACTATCAGATGCTGTTGAAGATGAGATTGAAGGAATTTATTTTAATAAATTAACTGAATTGGAACGCCCAATTGGAACTGATGTCGGGAAGATTAGCACAGATCTGACGGCGCTGAAAGCTTATGAGGATTATCTGGTCAAAAGTGTTCCGGTTGGTTTATCGGGCTTGAAAGTTGTGGTTGATTGTGGCTTTGGTGCTGCCTATCAGTTAGCCCCCGCAGTTTTAAAGCGTTTGGGAGCGGAAGTGATTGCCTTAAACAATCAAAATGATGGGTCGCGAATTAATGTGGCATGTGGCTCAACGAATACTAAATTACTGCAGGAGAAGGTCAAGGAGCATCAAGCGGATCTGGGAATTGCTCATGATGGTGATGCGGATCGAGTGATTGCAGTGGATGAACGTGGTGTTGAGATTGATGGAGATCAGATTATCACGATTTGTGGTTTAAAGCTTTTGGCAGATGGAAAGTTGAAAAATAATAAAGTTGCGGTTACTGTCTATAGTAATCTGGGGTTAATTGAAGCTTTTAAAGAACATCAGGCAGAAGTAGTAATCACTGCAAATGGCGATCGCTATGTACTGGAGGCTTTGCGTGAGCAGGATCTGGTATTAGGAGGAGAGCAATCAGGACATATTATCTTCCTTGATAAAAATACCACGGGTGATGGGATTATGACTGCCTTACAGCTAATTACGGTAGTAGCTGAGACTGGAAGAAGACTTTCTGAGCTGGCAGCACAAATGAGACATTTTCCACAAGTACTGAAGAATGTGCGCGTCAAGCATAAAGAGGGTTGGGAGCAGAATACTCAGATTAAGCAGATGATTGCCAAGGCAGAGCAGACTTTGTCAGGGCGAGGACGAATTCTGGTGCGTGCCTCAGGGACGGAGTCATTGATTCGGGTGATGGCAGAAGGACCTGATGCGGTCGAATTAGAAAAAATTGTTAAAGATTTGACTGATTTAATTCTTATCGAACAGGGTGGGTGACTCACCCTGTTTTTTAAAAAAATTATATCTTTTTGTTTTAAGTTATGGTAAGATGAGCATATATTAGGAAAGGTGGGTAGCAGCATAATTGTACAATAAAGAACTTTTATGAGGAGATGAGATCGGGAAGTAACATTATATTTTTATTCCAACCAACTTTAGCGCCAGGACTCTTGGTAACAAGAGTTGACGAGGAAGGGGATCTCGGATTATCGGCGGGTGACCCTCGGTGACACACCACCGTTAAAAGCCTGACAAAACCAGCAGTAATGCTAGGAACAATAAGGCTGGGTGAATTTAATAATTGCTCACTCAAAAATTCCACAAACATTAGTGTTTTTAGTGGTGCTAATTTGCATCGCGATTAAGTTATAATTATGTGGGAAAAACGAGATGAGAGTAAGGCTTGTGACATAAAGCTTTTTTTGAATGCGCTTAAAATTTTATAACCAACTCAAAAGCTTAGGGTTAATAGTTTTAACTTTAAAATCCGATAACTATTATTAAAATCTAAGGTTTATGTCTTAAAGCCGATCTTGTAGCGAAGTTCGGTTTTTTATTTTGTATATATATGAATTAATAGGAGGTATCACCTGATGTGTGGTATTGTTGGATATATTGGTTCTAAAGAAGCGGTACCGATTTTAATTGATGGCTTGAAGCGTTTGGAGTATCGTGGTTATGACTCAGCTGGTGTGGCAGTTCATGCGGCACAAAAAATTTCTATTTTAAAATCAGTGGGACGCTTGAGTAATTTGGAAGAATTATTACAGACAAATCAGTTGCCAGGTAAGGTGGGAATTGGTCATACTCGCTGGGCAACTCATGGTCGTCCGTCAGACCGGAATGCTCATCCACATTATGATTGTACTCGTAAATTTGCAGTGGTTCATAATGGAATTATTGAGAATTTTTTACCCTTAAAAGAGTGGCTACAGGAAAAGGGTCATATCTTTAATTCCGAGACTGATACTGAGGTGGTAGCACATTTAATTGAAGAGCTTTACCAGGGAGATTTTATTAAAGCGATCCGCGAAGCAATGAAAAAGGTTGAGGGTGCTTTTGGACTGGTGATTCTCTGTCAGGATGAGCCAGATCAGATTGTTGTGGTACGTAAGACCAGCCCTTTGATTATTGGTTTAGGTCAAGGGGAGAATTTTGTGGCCTCGGATATTCCTGCCTTGCTGCCTTATACACGTGAGATTGTGGTGATGGACGATGGGGAAATGGCAATTGTTAAGGCAAATGAGGTAATTTTTACTGATTTTGAAGGGCAAGTGGTACAGAAAAATCTGCTCCATGTCACCTGGGATTTAGAGGCAGCAGAAAAAGGTGGCTATGAAGATTTTATGATCAAAGAGATTCACGAGCAGCCACGTGCGGTTAAGGATACTTTAGCAGGTAAAATTGATCAAACTGAAATGAAGATACTGCTACCCGAAGTGAAGTTAACTCCAGAATTTATTACTAATTTAGAGAAGATCCAGATTGTTGCATGTGGTACAGCTTATCATGCAGGAATTGTTGGCAAATATTTGATTGAGAAGTTAACTAGGATTCCAGTCGAGGTCGATGTGGCTTCGGAGTTTCGTTATCGTGATCCGTTGGTAAAAGCTGATTCATTAACGATTATTATTTCCCAATCAGGAGAAACTCTAGATACGCTAGCTGGATTGCGTGAAGCGCGACGTTTGGGCTCGCGAATTTTGGCAATTACTAATGTCATTGGCAGCTCGGTCGCTCGTGAAGCTGATGATCTGATTTTGACGATGGCAGGACCAGAGATTGCGGTTGCTTCGACGAAAGCTTATACCACGCAGTTGTTGGCATTATATTTATTAGCGATTTATCTTGCGCAGCATCGTAATAGTATTACCCAAAATGAACGAGTAGGAATGATTGAGGCACTGCAGAATCTTTCGGATCAGATTGCGAAAGTGATTAATACCGAGACAAAAATTAAAGAATTTGCTGAGGACTTTAAGAAATGTGAGGACATTTTCTTTATTGGGCGTGGTCTAGATTACGCGGTTTCATTGGAAGGTGCTCTAAAACTCAAGGAGATCTCATATATTCATGCCGAAGCATATGCAGCTGGCGAGTTAAAACATGGCAC
>JBFYZC010000273.1:0-2712 GCA_041309705.1 Bacillota bacterium
CCCATTATTAGGAACAAATTTAAATTATTAAGAAGGAGTTGTTTGTAAATGCAAGCTCGTGGAAGAAAAGGACAATTATTAATGGATTTTGAGGGGACGTTTGGACAGAATCCAACCACATCAAAGGCAGTTAGAATGCCATTTATTAGTTCGAAATTACAATCTAAACAAAGTCAGAAAGAATCTGCGGTAATGCGCAATAGTCGTAATCCATATCGACCTTTGTATGGGAATGTAGATGTCTCGGGTTCGCTAGCTGTACCATTAGATAAAGTCGCTTTTGGGTATTGGTTGAAAGCAGTTTTTGGTGCACCAACGACTACTAGACCAATTGAAACTGGACCATATAATCATGTTTTTAAACCAAGTGATATACAGCCTAGCTTGGTATTGCAACAAGGATATACAGATATTGCTGTTTATGAGTTGTTTAATGGATGTAAAATTAATAAATTAGGACTATCTTTTGGTGGTGATGAGGAATTAAAGGCTTCGATTGATATTATTGGGGCAAAAGAAACTGTTGGAAGCAGTCCTTATGCAAGTGCGCCAACGGATATTTTTTTAGAGCAATTTAATAGTTTTCAGGGAAGTGTGGAAGAGGGAGGAAGTCTGGCAGCTAATATTAAATCTGCAGAACTTAATATTGAGTGTAATCTAGATGGAGAGCAGTATGTGATGGGTGGTAATGGTATACGTGGAGATATTCCAGAAGGGCTTTTTAAAATTTCTGGTTCGATTACTGCTTTGTTTGAAAATGCAGTACTTTTGAATAAAGCAATTAATGGAGTTGCGTCTAGTTTGAAATTCAAATTGACTAGTGGCTTACATAGTCTTGAATTTTTATTGCCAGAGATCGTTTATGAACAAAATTCTCCAGGGATTGAAGGACCAAAAGGAATATTAATTAATCTACCGTTTCAAGCTTTTTACAGTAATGCAGTAGAGAAAGCGGCAATTGTGGTTACGTTAATTAATAATCAAGCGGCATATTAAGTCAAAAATGGAGGGATTGTAGATGTTTGGTGAAAAAAACGAAAAGTTTATTGTGAAAGCTGATGGTGATTTTCCAGAGCTTCGCAAGATGAATCGTGGTCAAGTAATTGAGTTTAATAAAAAAGGTTTAAATCCTTTGCGTAATAAGGTTATGCTTGATCATCGCAATCAACTTAATGATAACAATGTAGCAAGTGAAACGGCAATTGCAATTTTGAATTTAAATGATGAAATGGAAACTTGGATTCTTGACAATGTATATAAAGAGTATGATTTTAACAGTGCTGATTTTCAGGCTTGCTCAGTTTTGGCAGCGGAGACTTATAAAATTACTTTTTTCCCAGAACAAAATGAAATAAAAAACTCATAGCGGTCTGGGAGTGGTTTAGTGAACGAGAAGAGTATTGTAGTAGTTGTCGTGAGCTCCAAAACCAGACCGAAAAGAAAGAGAACTGTGTGGAGTGTGAGTTTAGATGTCCAGATTTATTGAATAGCAATCAGGACGCATGGGAACTATGGTGTAGTGTTAATACTCAATGGCGAATGAGTGCTTTTTCATTGGTGGGGTTGGATTATTCGGCGGTATTTCAGGTGGCTGAGATCCTAGGGATGGAGATAACCCCATCTCTGTTTTTAAAAATTCAAAAACTGGAAATGAAAACTATTGAACGCTTCCAAAAGGGGGCAAAGGTTAATGAGTGAAGATGTTCAAATAAAGGTGAATCTTAATGATTTGGCATCTCTTAAACTTCAAAGTCTTGGAGATGTTATTGGAACTGTTGATGGTAAGATAAAAGAATCTGAAAAAATTATTGGTGAATATAGTAATCTTTTTGGTAAATTAAGCTATTATATAGCTGGTGTAGATAAACCAATAAAAGATGTTGCATTAGCTATTTCGACATTATCTGCATTTGGTTCAGAGGCATCGGGTGTGATTGGAAGCTTGACGGGAATTCTTTCTAGTCCTGCTGGATGGGGTGTGGGCGCTGCTTTGGCAGTTGTTGGAATTATTAAATTGATTGATTATAATAATGATCTAATTGAAAGAACCAAAGAAAGAATTTTGGTAACTCATAATGCTATGACCAAAGCGAAAGAGCTTGCAGATGAATATGGAAATCAAGCTAATAGATTAAATACCTTAATTTCACAATATGATCAACTTAATAAAAAGACTAAAAAATCAAAAGAAGAAAAAGAACAATTAAGGCAGGTTATTGATGAGATTGTAAAAATTGCTCCAGAAGCAGTTGTTGGATATGATAAGATGGGCAATGCAATGATTGGAGATGCCAAGGCTGCTAAGGAAGCAAGCGAAGAAATGTGGAATTTACGTAATGAACAATTAAAGATTGCCTCGCAAAAAGCAAAATTTGAGATACCTTTAGTGCAAAGCCAAATTAGAAACTATCAAAATGGATTTGATGCAGATAAAGAAAGAATCGAAGAACTTCAAAGCAGAAAGAAAAGACTTCAAGGATTATTTGACTTAATTAATAATTCAAAAATTAGCCCTGAAATTAAACAAAAAGCCTGGGATGATTCGATCAAAAGAGGTTTGATAGATGGGATGGTACCGCTTGAAAGTTATATTGCAAAAGTAGAAGCTGACTCAAAAAAAGCTAGAGCCAGTTTAATAAAAAATAGTAAGGGTCTGCAAAGTTCAATAATAACTTTAAATGAATTAAACTATAACATATTACAATATCAGAG
>JBFYZC010000274.1:0-4588 GCA_041309705.1 Bacillota bacterium
CGGCTGTCTGGGCATATATTGGGGATGCGGTTTATGAATTGTTTGTACGTTCACGTGTCTTAGCTGAAGGAGCAGTAAAAACCAGAAAGCTACATCAGCTAGTAACAGCTAAAGTAAGGGCTTCATTTCAAGCAGAAATGGTTCGTCGCTTAGAGATATATTTAACTGAAAAAGAGAAAGAGATCGTCAAACGGGGCAGAAATGTCAAGAGTGGTCATGTTCCAAATAGTGTGGATGTGATAACCTATCGTTATAGCACTGCTTTTGAAGCCTTGCTTGGCTATCTCTATCTGAGTCGAGCAGAGCAACGTCTGCAAGAAATTTTAGCGATTATTCTACGGTTAAGTGAGGAAAATATTGATGTTAAAGGTTGATCTTTTATCATATACACCCGAACCAGACGCTTTAGTAGCGGCAGCAGGTCGGCTTTGTTATTCTGGAGTTGGTATCAATGAAATACTGGAGCAGACTAGTGAGGAACAGATTCAAAAACGTCTCGCACAACTGCGTGAGAGTGGACATGATTCCCCGCTTGAACATGTGAGTTTTTCTTTCGGAATTGAAGGAGTCAGTCGGGCATTGACTCATCAACTAGTACGCCATCGCATTGCTTCATTTTCACAACAATCACAACGTTATGTTAAGATTGAGGATTTTGAAACGGTAATTCCGCCAAAGATTGCTAATAATCCGGAAGATTTAGCGACTTTTGAAGCAACGATAGCTCAGATCAGAGAGGCTTATCAAAAACTATTAGCATCAGGAATACCTGCCGAAGATGCTCGTTATTTACTTCCCAATGCCTGTGAATCCAAACTGGTGGTTACGATGAATGCTAGAAGTCTGTTGCACTTTTTTGAGATTCGTACCTGCGAAAGGGCACAATGGGAGATTCGAAATCTAGCTTTAGAGATGAGAAAATTAGTGCGTGAAGTAGCACCGATACTTTTTAAACTAGCTGGTCCAACCTGTGAAACACATGGCTATTGTCGAGAAGGAAAGCTGGGCTGTGGAAGAGCGGCGACGTTGTCCGAATTGAATAAAAAATAGCATGAAGGATTATTTTTATTAATATATGTTTTACAGATAAACTATGGGGCAACATTTTAGTATTGGAGGTCTAAATATGAATGCCAAAGAGGCTATTGAAAAAGCATTAATGAATTTTGCAGAATTATTTTCTGAACATGGAAGTTATTCAGATATAAGACTTGAAGAAGTTGAAAAAAATGGCAATGGCTGGTTGATTACCCTCGGGTACTTAGATAAATCTCAAGAAGGTTTTTCATTAGGATTAAATAAAAGAAGATACAAAGTTTTTACAGTGGAAAGCTCAGGAGAGATTACAGCGGTGAAAATGCGTCCGATGGAATAAAAACATTTCCTTGAAACTTCCCAATTACCAGTTATTAATTTTAATCATATTCGACAGATAAGATTTTTTGGTTAATTTATATACTTTACAAAAGATTTAATTAATTTTAGCTTCGCAAAAAATCCTTAGTAGAGACAGGTCGCGACCTGTCCCTACTAAGGGTGCACTCGTTAAAACGAAAGATCTTTATTGGAAAGTATATAGTTCAATGCATATAAATAAGAGTTACCTAAGACGTACTAATGTCGTATTTCGATTGATGGAGGAAAATTTATGTCTGAGCAAATTGAAGGACGTAACCCGATTTTGGAGGCATTACGTTCCAAACATGAGATTATTAAGATTTTTATGATTAAAGGCGAGCAGAATGGTCCCTTGCGTGAGATTGCTGGGATTGCTCACGAACGAGGAATTCCCATTGTTAATGTAGATCTTCAGGCGCTGCAACGGATGACGACCACACGTAATCATCAAGGGGTGATTGCGATGGCGGCCGATTGGAAATACGCACAGATCGATGAGATCTTAGCTTATGCCACGGAGCGTAATGAAGCGCCATTTATTTTAATTTTGGATGGAGTTGAAGATC
This sequence comes from Bacillota bacterium, assembly GCA_041309705.1. Taxonomy (GTDB): domain Bacteria; phylum Bacillota; class UBA4882; order UBA8346; family UBA8346; genus JBFYZC01. The sequence goes on from JBFYZC010000274.1 coordinate 1,965, forward strand.
CACAGAATTTTGGTTCGATTATTCGTACTGCTGAAGCGGCTGGAGTGCATGGAATCATTATTCCCGAGCGACGTGCCGTTGGTTTGACTAGTACGGTGGCGCGAGCCTCGGCAGGAGCCATCGAACATCTGCGAGTGGCGCGAGTGGTTAATCTGACGCGAACCATCGAAGAGCTTAAAACTCTTGGTATCTGGTTTACGGCCGCCGAAATGGATTCTGGAATTGAATTTCACAAAGCTGATCTGCAGGGATCGATTGGCTTGGTAATGGGTGGCGAAGGTAAAGGAATCTCACGCTTGGTAAAAGAGCATTGTGATCAACTAGTACGTTTGCCAATGTATGGACAGATTAATTCTTTAAATGTTTCAGTAGCCACTGGAGTTTTATTATATGAGATTAGGCGACAACGTTTAGGGTGAAATGATGAAAGTCAACTATCAAAATCTGCCAACTAAAGTTAAAATAAACCTAAAATTAGTCTTTTTGGGTTTGTTTTGCTTGCTTTGTGTTAGTTACAATTATCAACCACAAGAGAATGTTGATTTTGATCAATTGGCAGAGCGTGTTAGTGTAAGGTTTGTGCATTATCAGTTTCAGATTAAGACCAAACAACGAACCAATCGAGCGGAGATTACTGCGCGGGCTTGGCTGAATATTATTACGCCAACAACACGCAGTTTTCATTTTAGATTAGCAAATTCTTATGTGACAAAACTTCATATTTTAACTGTAAATGGGATGCCAGTTAAATATCAGCGTCAAGGTGATGTTTATCTAGTGAATTTGCCACGTTTGTACCAAGCAGGGGAAAAATTGGAATTGGGCTTGAAATATCAGCTTCAAAGTAAGAATTTTACCAAGCATGTTCAGATGGAGTTGAGTGGCAACTGGTATCCGCGAAATTTTTTACCTGAATCAGTGACAGCTGATTTTAAAATTATGGTATCGCCAGAGCAAATGGCGATTGCGAATGGGAATTTGATCAAAAAAACTTTTAAAGGTAACTGGAAGATTTACCAATGGAAATTGAAACAACCTTTGAGCATGCTGGGAGTAACAATTGGCAATTATCGGATGCAATCATATCATTCTTCCGGAACTAGTTATCAGATTTTTGTTACGCCAAATGTAAAAACTGAAATGATGCAGCAATTAAAGAATTGGGCAGTTGTGATTAATGAATATTACTTAAAATCATTTGGCGGGAAACGCTATGGTGAGCTGGCAATTATACTTAATGATACCACTGGAGAAGATAAATCCTTTGGTTCAATGATTTTTCTACATCGTTTCGTGAAAAGTCATTCGTTACTTTATCGATTATCACACGAGATGGCACATTACTGGTGGGGTAATCTGATTATTCCCAAAACGCAACGTGATTGGTGGTTAGCGGAAGGATTTGCCAACTATTCGGCGCTATTGATTGCAGAGTTGGATTTAGACAAGGTTAATAGTTTGGAAAAAAATTTAACCGCCTCCAAAGTCTTAGCGAAATGGCGTAGTGAATATCAGCAGACCCTGACTAATTTAAATAAATGTCAGATGCCAGAGATGTCTTTGGCGGAGATTGGTCCCTTTGACATGCAACGCGAACTGTTATATAGTAAAGGGGCATTCGTGCTTTACATGATTCGTTCGGTAATCGGAGAAGCCAATTTTGAGCAGTATCTCAAAGAATTTGTACAGAATTATCAATATCATGGTGCCGGAGTACGTGACTTCACCAGTCTGGGTGGAGAATTGTTTGGTGCCCATGTAGTTGATTTCTTTCGTCAATGGGTTTATTCGGTAGGTTTTTATAATTTGGCATTGGGAGAGATTCAAATAACTCCAATGAATGGTCGCTATCTGGTGAGTGTGGAAGTCGAAAATATTGGACAACTTTCATTGCCAGAACAGATTGATCTGACAATTGTTACGCCCCAAAAAACTTTTGTGGAAGTACTTTCGTTTCAGGGAGTGGGCGTTACGATACAAAAGATACTTCCAGAAAAACCAAAACGAATAGCAGTTAATGGTAATAATGTAATTATTGAACCGTTTTTGAATGATAATACCTGGATAAATGAGGAGTAAAATTATAAATTCTTCACTTTCTTCAAATCGCTTTTTCTTGACGATTAGATCATTTACAGTGTATAATAATACTATTAGATAACTTGAGAGATTTTTTGTGTCTCAAAATATCAATAATCTGGTGTAATGTCTTTGTAGCGAACTCAAGATTAATTTTTGATGAAACTTTTTGTGATCTTTTACGTTCTAAGTAAAGACAAGCTTGTAAATGAGATGTTGTTTGTAAATAAGCAGCCGGAGGCGATTTTAGTGGGTGCAAAGCCACAAAGAAATATGGATGAAATTTATGATGAGATGTTAGATGAGACAATTGTGGAAGCAGCGCGTAATGGTGATGGTGCTGCACTAGAGTATTTAATCAACAAGTATAAAAATTTTGTCCGTGCTAAAGCACGTTCATATTTCTTGATTGGGGCGGATCGTGAAGACATTATTCAAGAAGGAATGATTGGTTTATATAAAGCAATTCGAGATTTTCGTGATGATAAACTCTCATCATTTCGTGCTTTTGCAGAATTATGTATCACACGACAGATAATTACTGC
>JBFYZC010000275.1:0-5750 GCA_041309705.1 Bacillota bacterium
TGTAGAAGGTTGTCTCTCCCTGCCAGGAAAGAATGATTATGTAACGCGTGCCAACAAAGTAGTAGTATCAGGAATTAATCTTTCGGGACGGAAGATAAATTTTGAAGGGGCAGGATTATTGGCACGTGCTTTTCAACATGAGATCGATCATTTAGATGGAATTTTATTTATTGATCATCTGAAGAAGGAGTAATGAGTTTGCGTATTCTTTTTATGGGAACCCCAGAATTTGCAGCAGTTAGTTTGGAACATCTGCTGGCGGCAGGACATGAAGTATTATCAGTAGTTACACAACCAGATCGGCGCAAGGGTCGAGGTTTAGAGTTGCTTCCAACAGCAGTAAAGCAGGTGGCTCTAACACATCAATTACCGATTTTGCAGCCGGATGCAGTTGCTACAGCGGAGTTTATCGAATTATTTCGTGAGCTGAAACCAGAATTAGTAGTGGTAGTTGCTTTTGGACAGAAAATTCCGCCAGAGATTCTGTTTGAACCTTCATATGGGTGCATTAATGTTCATGCTTCATTGCTACCGTATTATCGTGGCGCCAATCCAATTCAATGGAGTCTCTTAAATGGAGATCAAATCACTGGAGTTACGACGATGTATATGGATGAAGGTTGGGATACTGGTGATATAATAGATCAAGCAACCCTTGCAATTGACCCGACAGAAAATTTCAGTAGTTTGTATCAGCGTTTGGCGGATTTGGGAGGGAAACTTTTAGTACAGACCCTGAATCAGCTTGAGTCGGGAGAGAAACGTCGTCTGCCTCAAGATAATTCGCTGGCAACCAAAGCACCAAAATTAAAAGCAGGGCAGGAGATTATTGATTGGTCTAAATCTAGTCAAAAGATATATAATCTGGTGCGAGCTTTAGCACTACAACCAGGTAGTGAAACTTCTTTTCAAGGTGAACGTTTGAAGATTATAACAACAAAAATTCCAGCACTGGTAATCTCTGAAAACGAAGCACCACCGGGAACGATTTTGCAAATTGTGAAACGAGAAGGAATCTTGGTCGCTACCGGAGATAATCCACTATTAATCACCGCAGTACAACCGCTAGGTAAGCGAATGATGGGAGCACATGAATTTGCGAATGGAAAACGTTTAACTTCCGGGATGAGTTTTGGCAATTAAGTTTTATTAATCTCTTAAAACAGGAGGAATAGTAGTATGTTTTATGATCCGACATTTTTATTGTTAATTCCCGCAATCTTGTTTACTCTCTATGCACAGTTCAAAGTGCAATCAACCTTTAATCGTTATCTGGATGAGCAATCATCCTCATCATTAACTGGGGCACAGGTGGCAAGGGATATTCTTGATCACTATAACCTGCGTTCAGTACCGATCGAGTTGACCCCGGAAACCCTTTCCGATCACTATGATCCACGGGGGCGAGTCTTACGTTTATCACCCGAGGTCTATCACGGGCGGTCACTCGCCTCATATGGAGTAGCAGCACATGAGGTAGGTCATGCTTTGCAACATGCCGAAGCCTATGCCCCGCTTTCGATCCGTAATGCCATTTTTCCAGTGGCAAGTTTTGGTTCCAATCTTGGCTATTTTCTTTTCTTTATAGGGTTTATTTTTGGCGGAAATATGTTTCTGATTGATTTGGGGATTATTCTTTTTAGTGCATTTGTCTTTTTTACGGTTTTGACCTTGCCAGTGGAGTTTAATGCTAGCAATCGCGCCATGGCAATTCTTGGTGAACGTGGTTATTTAAGACATGGTGAAGAACTTAAAGGTGCTAAAAAGGTTTTAAGTGCAGCGGCAATGACCTATGTTGCGGCGGCAGCAACGGCAGTGATTCAATTGCTTAGAATGGTATTATTAAGAGGTAGTCGTGATGAGTAGGACTACGGGTAGAGAATTGGCGTTGGAAGCTCTCGAACTCATTTTAAGTGAAGGTGCTTATGCAAATCAGGCGTTGGAGCGTGTCTTGAAGAACTCTACAGATCTTGAACGACGGGAAAAAGCCTTTTGCACGAGTTTGGTATACGGAGTCTTACGTCATCTCTACAAAATTGATTTTTACTTAGGGCGGCTACTGAGCCGTCCTTTAAAATCTTTAAAGCTGCCGGTACAAAATCGCCTGCGTCTGGGGCTTTATCAATTGATTTATCTGACAGAAATTCCTGCTCGAGCGGTCTGTCATACTGCGGTAGAGGAGATTAAACAGTCGCGCTATGCTGGATTGGCAGGCTTGTTAAATGGAGTTTTTCGTTCCTACCTACGGCGAGAAGAGGAGTTGAAACAGTTACTCTGGGCAGAGCGCACAGATTTAGTGAAATTTCTTTCAATTGAATACTCCCATCCCCAGTGGCTGATCTCACGCTGGTTAGCAAGATTTGGTGAGCAAGTAACCAAAGAGATTCTGCAGGCAAATCAGACTGAACCACCTTTGACAATTCGGGTTAATCAGCTAAACTCAGACCCAGATACTTTGAGGGAGAAATTAAGCAGTTATGGGATTGAAGTAACCCCAAGTATCTGGCAGCGGCAAGCGCTATCATTAATGAATCTGCCTGGTAGTCTGGAGGAACTAACAGAATTTCAGAATGGGGAATTTTTTGTGCAAGATGAGAGCTCAATGTGGGTTGCTCCTTTGCTCGCACCGCAACCTGGGGAAACAATTTTGGATCTCTGTGCAGCACCAGGAGGAAAAAGTACCCATCTTTGTGAATTGATGCAGGATCAGGGTAGAGTAATCAGCCTCGATCAACATCAACATAAAGTAGGTTTAATTGCGGAGAATGCACAACGTTTGCGACTGCAGAGTCTGCAACCACTCTTGGGAGATGCACGTCAGTTCAAGCCAGACCAGGGGTTGATGGATGCAGTTTTGGTGGATGCACCATGCTCCGGAACTGGGGTTTTGCGGCGACGAGTGGATGCGCGTTATCGGAAGAGACCAGAGGAGATTCATGAATTAGTTGTATTGCAACGGGAGATTCTAAATCATGCAGCGACTTTGGTGCGACCTGGTGGAAGAATTGTCTATAGTACCTGTAGCATAGAAATAGAAGAAAATCAAGTACAAATTCAAGATTTTTTAGCAGCACATCCTGATTTTCAAGCAGTCCCTTATCAAGATTATCTTCCGCAAGAGTTGCCTCGTTTCCAGGCAGAAGCAGAAGAATCATGGCTGACTTTTTTACCAAGAATAAATGCTGGTGATGGCTTCTTTATCTGTCGTTTAGAGCGTAAACTATAGATATTTAGAGGAAAGCAGGGGGATTTAATGATTATTTCGAGGGAAGCTAAAGAAAGATTAGTAAATAATGGCGTAGTACTAGTCGATGTCCATAATGCAGATGAATATCAGCTAAAACATATTCCGGAAAGTCTCTTAATCCCATTAAGTGATTTGACTCAAATAGCACCAGAGAAATTACCGGATTTAACACAAGAGATTATTGTGCATTGTCAAGGTGGCAGGCGTAGTAAGCAAGCAGTAAAGTTGTTGCAAAAACTGGGTTACACTAAAGTACATGATCTGGGCGGGATTAATAATTGGTCTTATGAGACTGTTTCGGGAAGAGATGAATAGATGTTTTTAAAAATGAGTAGAAGTCGTAATGATGATTTTTACTCGTTTTTTCTTTGGTTCTGGAAAATTAATTTTTGGAGGCAATTAGCAATTGAAGTTTATGTATTTTTATGACACCAAAATTGGACGCATTGGACTGGTGGAAGAAGAAGAGGCGATAACTGCGCTATACCTGAAAGAGCTGCCAATCCCAGCAGATTTTGTAGTTTCTGAGACTACTTTATTAAAAGAAGCAGCCCGACAAGTACAGAGTTATTTCGTAGGAGAATTGCGAGAATTCAACCTACCAGTGAAGATTTTAGGAACTGACTTTATGAAAAAGGTTTTAGCAAAAGTTATGGAGATTCCCTATGGGCAAACAGCTACTTATCAAGAGATTGCCATCCAAATTGGACAACCGAAGGCAGTACGAGCCGTAGGGCAAGCAAATCATCGCAATCCACTGCCGCTGATTATTCCCTGCCATCGAATTATTGGTACAAATGGCAGATTAACTGGTTATGCTGGGGGACTAGAATTAAAAGAATTTTTGTTGCAGCTAGAGCAGTACCAATGATGCTAGTATGGAAGAGATGATCGAACAGTGTATCCCGCATGTATTAGAAGCAAAAGTATATCTAGATGAGGAAACAGCGCGAGCTGGAATGAGAGAATTTTTCCAAACTTGAAACACTGGAAATAATAAATAAGAAAAAAGAGGGTTTCGCTAACTACTTTTGAAAGCAGTTTTGCGACACCCTCTTTTCGATTGACTTTATTTATTTGTGTTGAAATACAACGGTCAATGAACCTGGGATTGGAGCACGCTCAATGTTATAAATAGTATCATTGTCATTACCCGAAACCATAATAATTGAACCATAACCAGTAATATTTCCGTTATTATTGCGTTGATCCCAATAAGCAGAGCAACTATCTGTGGCTTGGAACCATGCGTCAATAACGCGATAACCTTGTGCTAATTTATAACCAAAATCATCACTGATATCATCATTAATAAACATCATTGTTCTAAAACCAATGGCCTGACGTAGTCCTTGAAAGATTCTCCACCAGGGATCTGGCCAGTTAGCTCGATCAATACTGCATGGAATTACAGAACAGGATTTGAGCACAAAGTAACGCATATTAAGATCGCCATAGCCTGGTTGGGTAGAGGCATTCAGATCAACCATATCCGCATTATTGCTTTTGGTAGTAAAGAGCCAAGGAGCACCATGACCTTCGACTAGAGTGACATTCCAACGATCAGCAAAAGAAGCATCTTCGTTAGTAAACATACGTGGTTCTGCCCAGTAGTAATCGCCAAAGGTAATACTTGGTTTGTCGCTGGGATGACCATTGTTTAAACCATTATAAAAATCATTGGCATCATCAACCCAATCCCAACTATCTTCGCGAACCACATAACGACCAACAGACGGTCCGATGGAATAACTACTGCTTGCAGTGGTTTTGTTGAGATTTTGCGGAATGGTTGTTTTCTTTTGATCGATTGGCTCTGGAGTGTTTTTGAGTGCTGCAATTATTCCATATAAATATAAACTGTTACCAATTGGTGAAGGAATTTCAGCAACATAGTAATAAGCGGGTTGAATGTATTTCTGATTATTATCATAGTAGACAAGTTTTGGTGCTTTGACTAATATTTTGGTTGTCGTACCATATTTAGCAGTTAATTGAGCAATAATTTCTTGATAAATCTCGGTTTCAGTTTTGTATTCTGGAGTGAATTTGATGCGATTAGCCTTCTGCCAAACGCGGTTAATCCCAACTAATTCTCCCTGATGACCAAATGAGAGTTGTAGTTTTGAACCCTTGCCCATTACTGGACGATTGTCAAGATAACGTTGAAAATAGACTGTTTGCATGATATCAGTAGCAGGCTTGGTTTCGTTTTTGGTAGCGTCTGCTTTGGCGGTATAGACAACATTGTGTGCAATAGTTTCACTGAAATCATTTGGAAGTAATTGGGTTTGAGCGATGAGGTTGGTGGCTGTTTTTAGTGCGGTTTCTTTTTTTAATAAAATAGATTTTTGTTGCATGAGTCTTTGGTAGTCTGGATTAAGATGAAATTCACCTTTAGCTTGATTGATTGAAACTTGAGCGAAATTTTGGTTATGCTTAGCATAACTGATTGAGTCAGAAGTAGTAGTGAGCTTTTCGAGTGATTTTTGATTGACATACT
>JBFYZC010000276.1:0-5234 GCA_041309705.1 Bacillota bacterium
AATAGATCTACTCTGCATTTCTGCTCTAAACGAAATCATCCAAACTTCAATCATTCCAAACAACTGATTCTGTTCAAGTTTTATTCTGGAGATCTCGGTTGGTTCAGGAATCAGATCGCCATCTTTCTCCATACCATACAAATGTAGAGACATTGCTTCCTTGGCATTATGAAGAGCTTCTTCAATAGTATTCGCACAAGGCAAACAACCCGGAAGATCTGGAAATTCAATTGAAATTCCATCCTCTGCTACCTCAAAAATAGCAGGATAACGATAATAATCGCGCAGAAAGATCATCTCCTTTCAACAAAAGTAAAACAAACCTCACGTTAAATACCCTTGCTTTTGGGTAGTATACCAATAATAAAAAGACCTTTTGATACGATTGTCAAAAGGTCTAAAGTGTGCTAAAATTAATTATAAAAACCCAATATAAAAATGTAATTACAAAATAATTATATCATATAATCAACAAAAAATCAAGTCTCAAAATTAATTAAAAAGAGGTGTTCTAGTTGAATTATCTCGAAAACAAAGCCGAAATCGACTACTTAAAAAAAGTTTTAGTTGAAATTGAAGCACAAATAGTTCAGGAATTAGGCACTCTCCAAGAATTACGCAACGAACTCAAGGATTCTCTAGCTTTTTACTGGGAAGAACATGGAGACGACCATACGATCGAGGCACAACTCTCTAGTCAACTTGATTCCAAACGCCAACTCAGCGCCTTTGCCCATCAACGCCATGCTCGTTATCGCAAATTAACTAACTCTCCCTATTTTGGAAGAATTGATTTTCGAGAAACTTCTCCACTCCAAAGCCTCAACCCTGAAAAAATATATCTTGGCATCAGTTCGCTCCAGGAAAAGTCTACTGGCAATTTTCTCATCTACGACTGGCGTTCTCCACTAGCAAGCATCTTCTACGATTTCGAAATTGGTACTGCCCATTATCTCTGTCCGGCGGGAAAAATCGCAGGGGAGATCACGCTCAAACGGCAGTATAAAATTTCTGACGGCGCACTACTTTACTGGTTTAATGCCGAGCTTAAAATTGATGACGAGATGCTACAACAGATCTTAAGCCAAAATACCGATCTCAAAATGCGTCAGATCGTCAATAGTATTCAAAAAGATCAAAACCAGGCAATTCGCGACGACTCTCATCAATTATTAGTGGTCACCGGACCCGCGGGCAGCGGTAAAACCTCGGTGGCACTCCATCGTGCCGCTTACCTGCTCTATCGATATCAGAAGGATTTATCCTCGCAGAATATCCTTATTTTCTCACCCAATTGGATCTTTAGTGACTATATTCGCAATGTCCTCCCCGAGCTTGGCGAGGAGAATGTTCTGCAGACTACTTTTGCTGATTTTTTAGCTCAAGCGCAACCTAATTTTGAGTTGACCTTTGAATCAAAAAATTCTCAACTAGAATTCCTATTTCAAACCACTAACGAATTTGACTATCAAAATCGTACTCTAAGCATCTCTTATAAAGCCTCACCTGAGTTTCTCCTGCTACTAGAAGCCTATCTCGAACACCTTCAAGCGACATGGCATGAGAAATTTCAAGCAATCTATTTTAGAGAGCAACCAATCATCTCCAAAGAAGAATGCCAGGAACTTTTTTATGAATCTCTACGCTATCTGCCGCTAGCCAAAAGATTAACCCAGATTCACAAACTAATTATGAAGCGAATTCGTCCGCATATCTATCAGCTACGTCAAGTCAAAGCAGTTGAAATCGCCAACACCGGCGAAGAGGTAAACGAAAAAACAATTCGTGCTCTAGCGAGACTTCAGGTCTGGCGCGAACTTCAGCCATTACTTGAAAAAATTGCTTCCTTCACTATCACCAATCCAACTACTCTCTATCAACGCTTATTCGATGACGCAGCACTTATTCAAATTTTCACCAACAAATCAGTTCTTCCAAAAAACTGGGATCATATTCGCAAACAAACCTTGACTTATTTAAATCATGGAATCATCAGCCATGAAGATGCTTTTCCACTGATCTATTTTCACAATCGACTCGCTGGCTATTCAACTAAGCTTCGCATTAAACAGATTATTATTGACGAAGCCCAAGACTATACCATCTTTCATTATCAGATCTTAAAACAGATCTTTCCCAAAGCCGCTTGGACAGTTTTAGGCGATCCCGAGCAATATCTTGGTTTAGACCTGCAAAACTCCAAGCTCGCAGAGACTGTCGCTCTACTTAATCCCCAAAACATGGCACTAATTGAGCTAAAACAGAGCTATCGTTCAACCTATCAGATTCAAAGTTTTACTAACGGACTACTACAAAAAAAGGATTCCCCACAGATTAATCGTACTGGTCTAAAACCAGCCTTGATAAAACTTGATTCAGCAGTAGACGAAGCCCTTATTTTAACGCAACAAATCAAACTGATTCAGCAAAATGGTTATCACTCAATCGCAATTATCTGCAAAACCACCAGTCAAGCCAATGCTCTCTATCAAAAGATTCATCCAACAAACGAAAGTATTACTTTGGTCAGCAGTGATGATAGCGAATTTCACCACGGAATCGTAGTCATCCCACTGATTTTGGTCAAAGGACTCGAATACGATGCGGCAATCGTCTGGGATGTCAGCCACAACAATTACTCTCGCGAGGAAGAACGATCTCTGCTGTATATTGCCTGTACTCGTGCCCTGCATCAACTAATCTTGTGCTCGTTTGGGACAGTCTCGCCATTACTAGCCAAGCTTGATCAGAATTTGCATCTAGCATTTAGCGAGACAAAGCACAACCCATAATGGTTGTGCTATCTTTACCATAAAAAACAACTCTGTTTATTATACTTTTCAGCTCATCCGGTTACATCATGCTCAGCTTTATTTTTCTTAAAAAGCTTAGCTAGAACTCCACCCAAAGCTACAATTCCAGCAATAATCAGCTTCTTAGCTCCCAAAATCAACAGCCAGAGTGATTTTAAAAGTCCAGTTTTAGCCGCCGCCGCTCCTCCAGCAATCAAAAATGCCAGACCATTCTCGGAAATTTTATCAGTCACGGAATTAAAATCTTCATAGCGATTCCCTTTGGTATACTGGACTACCTTCAATAATTGTGGTGTGACTTGCTCAATCTCTGATAGTTGGCTCATCCCTGCAACTGCATTTAGGTTCAAAACTCCTTTACGACCCAAAATTCGGATATTATAATTCAAAGTATTTATTTCATTAGTCCCAAATTTCAACTCTTTTGCCCAGTATAAACTATGATTAGCCTTGTCGTAATGAGGTCTGGTCGCCCAACCAATTAGCTCAATCGGTTCATAACCTTGTTCTTTTCGTTCTTGGTTGTTTTCTTTCGTCCCTTCTTGCATCTGTTTTAACAGCTGGTCATAATTAATCTTCTTCGCCTCATCATCTTTCACATAGCCCGTTTTTTCAAAATTAACCACAATCGCCCAACTATTTTCATCCATTGGAGAAAAATTTTGTGGTACAATCAAACCCAAAACAGAATCATCAGCCGGATTGCCCCAAACATCTTCTAGTACAAATCGTGCCTCACTTGGGGCAAGATAAGCATAGTTATCAGGCAGATCAACTGTAGCAAGATTTTTCCCAACGGCGATCTTACCAGTCTGATAGTGCAATTCCCTTTCTGAACTCTTCGTTTCAGGATTTGCGAAAGATAAGTTTCCTAAACACAAAACTAAAACAAAAATAAAGAGCAGATAAAATAATTTTTTCATCACAAAACAACCCCTTTTGAAAATTGAAACGCACTAATTTATTATAATTTATTTAGCAAATAATGTCAAGTAAAATCGAACATATATTTATATAAATTATTTTTTAAATTAAAAATATTGTTTATTATAATATAGAGCATTTATGTTAGAAAAAATAATAATAATGAATTAAGTTTAAAAAAATAAATATAACTTTTAGCTGTTGAAATATTTAGGTGATAATTTTGGCTTAAAATTATTTGAATTTGTAATTTAAAATTTCATGTAGGGTAGTGATAAACAAATGTTATTGTATATATAAAGGTTTGATAATTAACACTTTAAAGTTTGGATGGAATATTAATTTATTCCTACAACACGTTTAAGACATTACCTATTAATGAAAAATATTATTGACTTACATAATATGGTATCTATTTTGGCGGAGCTATATAGTTTATATATGTTACGCGAATGGGCAACGAATATATAATTTAATTATTAAATTTAAAAGGAAGCAAAAATAGTGTAAATAAAACAACAAGAGGGTGTCCAACTACTTTAAAAGTAGTTGGACACCCCCTTTCAAGTTTCTTATGTATTTCAATTCATCTCATAGATAATATTATTAGTTATAAATACACCATATCCAGTGTTTAAAATTTCTCCATCAAAACTGTTCTCAGTATTTCCCGAAATATAACATTGCCCTTGTCTAGTTATTACTATCGAAATAGCATAGATTGTTTCCTTTTGACCAAATGCCTTTACCCATTTTTTACTACCACTTGCGTCATACTTAATCACAAACGAATCAGTACCCATCGTCTCTTCTTCAGCTAGATTATTATTACCATTAGTATACCCTGTAATATAGCAGCTACCTTCTTTATCTAATGCTATTGATTTAGCATAAGTCTTACTATAACCTACCCCAAATAACTTCGCCCATTGCCGAGTGCCACTGATGTCATACTTAACTACGAATGAACTTGTTTCACCTACCTTTATCTGTCCCTCAATAGCAGATGTAGTATTTCCCATAATATAACAACTACCCATACTATCTACTGCTATTGAAACAATTTCGGTGAATGAATCTGTGCCTACAAGTCCCCGTTTCCATTCCATAGTGCCATTTGCGTTATACTTAATCACAAATTTCTCGAAATCTGCAACACTAGATTTTCCTGCAATATAATAATTACCTGCTCCATCTACAGCTATTGATTCACCCATCACATATTCATTCTTTACACCATACAATCTTGTCCATTGCTTAGTGCCACTTTTGTCATACTTAATTACAAATAAATCATCCATACCTGTTATTAGCTGTTCATCAAAACTGCTATAAGTATATCCTGTAATATAAAAATTATCTGATTTATCCATTGCTATTGAATAATTGCCAGTAACAGATGTACATTCTCCGATTATTTTTTTCCATTGCTTGTTGCCATTTGTATCATATTTAGCCACAAATGCACCAATTTGTGCTTTTTTATCACAATCAACA
>JBFYZC010000277.1:0-5263 GCA_041309705.1 Bacillota bacterium
CGTTATGGATTAAGAGCAATGATCGATCTCGCCGCCCATACCACTGGTGAACCGATTACCTTGAGCAGTATTGCCTCACGCGAAGTGGTTTCTCCAAATTATTTAGAACATGTCTTTGCCATCCTCAAAAAATCAGCTTTAGTCAAAAGCATTAAAGGAGCAGAAGGTGGCTATATCTTAGCCTATCCTCCCAACGAGATTACTGTTGGTCAGATTCTCCGCGCACTGGAAGGTTCACTTTCGGTAATTGACCAACAAAAATCACCCACCTCAAGTCTCCAGCAATGTCTGCAAGTAAACGTTTGGGCACGCATGGATCACTGTTTAAATGAACTAGTTGATACTTTAACCCTTGCCGATTTAGTCTCATCTTACCATGAGTTACATGGAATTGAAGCTCATATGTACTATATCTAATCTCATTTGAGAGGAGTTTTTCAATTATGAACGAACGTCAATTAGGTTTCGAGACTCTTCAGGTACATGCTGGTCAATCAGCCGACCCTGCCACTGGCTCTAGAGCTGTTCCAATCTATCAGACTACTTCCTATGTTTTTCAAAATACCGAGCACGCGGCAGATCTCTTCGCCTTGAAAGAAGCTGGTAATATCTATACCCGCATTACCAATCCCACTAATGATGTTTTCGAGCAACGTATTGCTGCTCTTGAAGGTGGTGCAGCTGCGCTGGCAGTTGCCTCTGGTTCGGCGGCGATCACCTATGCAATCTTGAATCTCGCCCAAGCCGGAGACCAGATTGTGGCTGCCAGTACGCTCTATGGTGGTACTTATAATCTTTTTGCGGTCACCCTGCCCAAACTTGGAATCAAAACCATCTTTGTCGATCCTGATGAGCCTGAAAATTTCCGACAGGCGATTACCCCACAGACCAAAGCCATTTACCTCGAAACACTAGGTAATCCTGGGATTAATCTGGTTGATCTGAGTGTGGTTGCTGAGATTGCTCACGCCCATGGTCTGCCGCTAATCGTCGATAATACTTTTGGAACTCCCTATCTGATTCGACCAATCGAATTCGGGGCTGACATTGTAGTTCATTCTGCCACTAAGTTTCTGGGTGGACATGGCACTTCACTGGGTGGGGTAATTGTGGATTCAGGTAACTTCGACTGGGCAGCTAGTGGTAGATTTCTTGGTCTCACCGAACCAGATCCCAGCTATCATGGGGTTAGCTACGTTGAAAGCTTCGGCAAGCTTGCCTATATCGTTAAGGCACGTGTCCAACTGTTACGCGATACTGGTGCGGCAATCAGTCCCTTCAACTCATTCCTGTTGCTTCTGGGACTCGAGACTCTTTCGCTTCGCGTCGAGAAACATCTTGCCAATACCAAGGAGATCATCGCCTTTTTACAAAATCATCCCCAGGTCGCTTGGGTAAACTACCCCAGCCTGCCCGAGAGTAAATACTATCAGCTTGCCCAGAAGTATCTCCCCAAGGGCGCTGGTTCAATCTTTACCTTCGGGATCAAGGGCGGTTTGACAGCTGCCAAGAAATTCATCGATCAGCTGGAGATCTTCTCACTTCTTGCTAATGTGGCGGATGCCAAATCACTGGTGATTCACCCTGCCAGCACCACTCACGCCCAGCTCTCAGAGAGTGAACAACGTGCTGCCGGAGTAGCTCCCGATCAGATTCGCCTCTCGATTGGAATCGAGACTGCCAGCGACTTGATCGCCGACCTTGACCAAGCCTTACAAAAGTCCAGCTCAAATTAGAAAGGAGTAAATTTAAATGTACGAAGCAGTCAGCACCACCACAGCCCCAGCAGCAATTGGTCCTTACTCCCAAGCAATTATTACCGAGCATTACATCTATACTTCTGGTCAGATTCCGCTTAATCCAACTACTGGTGAATTAGTCTCCGGTGGAATCGAAGCAGAGACCATTCAAGTACTAGAAAATCTCAAAAATATCCTCGCAGCCGCTGGTAGCAGTCTCAGTAAAGTAGTCAAAGTTACTATTTTTTTAAAAGACCTATCGCATTTTGCGACCGTTAATGAAATTTACACTCGTTACTTCACCGCCCCATTTCCTGCTAGATCTTGTATCGAGGTAGCACGACTTCCCAAAGATGTCGCAATCGAAATAGAAGCAACCGCCGTAAAGTAAAGGAGGGTTTAAAGATGAAATTTGCCCAGAATCTTACTGATTTAATCGGGAACACCCCGCTCTTGGAGCTGTCCAACTATAATCGAACGCATCATTTAAAAGCCCGAATCGTCGCCAAACTCGAGGCTTTCAATCCTGCCTCCAGTGTCAAAGATCGAGTCGGAGCAGCACTAATTAAAGATGGTGAAGCTAAAGGTTTCATCACCCAAGATACCGTAATTATTGAACCCACCAGTGGCAATACTGGCATTGCCCTCGCTTTCGTCGCCGCTGCCAAAGGTTATCGCTTGATCCTCACCATGCCAGAGACGATGAGTCTGGAACGGAGGAATCTACTGCAGGCTTTGGGCGCAGAGCTAATCTTGACTCCCGGAGCAGAAGGAATGAATGGCGCGATTAAAAAAGCAGAGGAACTAGCCAGCGAGCTGCCTAATTCCTATATGCCACAACAGTTTAAAAATCCAGCCAATCCTGAAATTCACCGTCTGACCACTGCCGAAGAGATCTGGCGCGATACCGATGGGGCAGTTGACCTTTTCGTAGCCGGAGTGGGAACCGGGGGCACTATTTCGGGTGTGGGGGCACTCCTCAAAGAACGAAAACCTGAAGTAAAGATCATCGCAGTCGAGCCTGCTGGCTCACCCGTCTTATCTGGCGGTCAACGCGGGTCACATCAATTGCAGGGGATCGGCGCAGGTTTTATTCCGGATAATTTTCATCGCGAGGTGGTCGATGAGATCTTTCCAGTTACTAATGAAGCCGCCTTCACGACTGTTAGACAACTTGCTAAAACCGAGGGACTATTAGTAGGAATCTCCGCTGGTGCAGCTACCTTTGCTGCGACTGAGCTTGCTAAACGTCCTGAAAATCAGGATAAACTAATCGTGGTACTGCTTCCCGATACTGGGGAACGCTATCTCTCCACTAATCTTTTTCAAGAAGCCTAAAAAACACCCGGCTACGAGCTTACGCCTAGTCGGGTGTTTTCTCAAGGAATTCGGAGTAGTCTTAGATAATCACGTTGTGTTTGAAGGACTTGCTCGGCAATAAATTCGCTAAATTCACCATCGTCTAGATGAGCTTTTTCAAGTTTTCTAATATATTCCGCACGCAAAATAGGTGGAATCACTGTTATCGGATACCCAGCTTGCAGCAGAGCTAGATTCATTAATAAGCGAGCAACTCTTCCATTCCCATCAATAAAGGGATGAATAAAGACAAATTCTTTATGTATTAACGCTGCAAAAATTACTGGATGTAGTTGCTCCCTTTCACTTGACATCTTCGCCACGAAATTTTGCATAGCTTCAGCTAATTCTGCTGGTAAGGGCAGTGTCTCATTATACTGAGAACCACTAATAATCACATTTCGTTTCCGATATTCACCTGCATTTTTGGGGTCAATTGCTTGAAAAAAAAACTTATGCAGTGATTTAATATTTTTTTCAGTAATTTTTCTACTTTTAGACAACTCCCACATATAATCAAATGCTTGAGCATGACCTACCGCTTCTAAATGTTCTTTCATTGGCTTGCCACCAACGGTTAAACCATCTTCAAGAATAACTTTGGTTTCTGATTCAGTCAATGAATTTCCTTCCAACGCATTTGATGAAAAGGTTAGTCCGACTTTATAGTATTGTTTTAGTTCCATTAATTCTTTATCACAAAAAGGTCGATTATTATTAATTCGTTTTTGTAGTTCATCAATTTTATTTAACAAATCAGTTCGCACACTTTACCTCCAAAAATTTACGTGAACATAAATTCTTCAATTAATTATTTCACATGATTAATCTCTTCCACCAGCAACCAGTCATCCATATTTCCGTATTTGCTCTTATCAATTACAAAAGGCTCAATCTCACGAACCGCTTCCAGCTCCACCAAGACTAGATACCGCTTGCCCGCCCATCTTGTAAACTGCTTCTCACTCAAGTGCAACTCTTCTTGATGCTTTCGCACCAGTGCTGCTGATTCCTGCTCGTCCATTTTTTCAGAATTAAAAACACTTTTCACTCCAGCAACAGCCCGCACCATTCCTTCACCATTATTATTAATCAAGTAAAGAATATCCCCTGCCGTCACCCTTCCATAAGGCAATTTTCTTCCCGTCGCCCCACGAATTAACATTGTCTGCTCCCCACACAGCAGTCTGTCTAACTCTTTTTCTTTATAGTCAACATACACCACATGATCCATATCTTATCCTCCAAAATTTGCTTAAATTCAAAAAGACATAGAGAAATTACTCTACGTCTTTATTTTATCATAATTGATTTACCTTTCAAACTGTTTCCCCAAGATCAATGATTGAAAAGCGCAGAGAGAAAAATTCCTGCACTCTTTTTAATAAATTCAGGTTGGTCATTAATATTCTAGAGTTTGGATGGGACGTTAATTTATTTTTACAACATATTTGAGAGATTACCTTCAATTGGGTAATGTAAAATAAATGTTGTTGTGGTATAATTTACTAAAAAAGAAAGTAGATGAACCAAATGACAAAGATAGATGTAAAATGTCCATGCTGCAAAGGAACTGAAATAATAAAACATGGTAAAAGTGCAAAAGGAGTACAGAGATATTTTTGTCAAAATCAAGACTGCCCAACAACAACTTTCATTCTTGAATATACTTATACAGGTTGTGAACCAGGAACAGACGAGAAAATCATTAAAATGGCAGCTAATGCAAGTGGTATTCGCGATACAGCCCGTGTACTTGGAATATCTACACAAAAAGTTATGGACACTTTAAAAAAACAAAAAAGACAATCAGTAAAATCAACACCAAATATGTAACAACCAATGATAAGCTAAATGAAGTTCACGTGGATGTTATACTATACGAACAAGTAGAAAGTGTCGAACTGTACGAAATGTGGAGTTTTGTACATGATAAGTCCAATCAACGTTGGTTGTGGCTTGCAGTTAATCACGATACAGGCGATATTTTAGCCTACACTTTTGGTAGAAGAAGAGATGAAGTTTTTAAAGAATTTCAAAAGCTTCTTAATCCTTTTGGTATTACAATGTTTTATACAGATGATTGGGGAAGCTATGAGCGAAATATCTCAAAGCAAAATCACACTGTTGGAAAGAATAACACTCAGACTATTGAGCGTAAAAAT
>JBFYZC010000278.1:0-7236 GCA_041309705.1 Bacillota bacterium
ATTTTACCGAGTGAAAATATCCAAAGCATTAAGGATTTTTCGCGAAGGTTAAAATGAATTAGATTTTTGGAAAGAATATACTAAAGATTTATTTTTGAAGGGGGATTAGGAAGATGGAAGGTTTAAAATTTTCTTTGACCTGGGAACAAGCAGAAGAGGAAAAGCTGACCATGGCGAAATTACTTGATCAATATTTATCAGAGCATCAGGTATATGAATTTGCAGGTTTAACGATTGGGGCATGGCAAGATGCTTGGGACAAGAGCTCGACAGAAGTAATCGATTATTTGGTGACTAATAAAGCTAAGTTTCCTAATTTGAAGCAGCTTTTCTTGGGGGATATGGAGTCGGAGGAATGTGAGGTCTCCTGGATTATGCAGGATAATCTCTCGCCATTACTGGAGAGTTTTGCCTTGGAAGAACTGATTGTTAAGGGTGCGAATGGTTTGAGATTTAAAAATGCTATCAGTGAGAGCTTGAAAAAATTAACGATTATCTCTGGTGGGATTAGTAAAATTACGCTGAAGGATATAGCGGAGGCTCACTTTCCAAATCTGGAATATCTCGAACTTTGGCTGGGGGTTGAAGATTATGGTTTTGATGCAGAAATTAGCGAGCTTGAAGTATTTATGCAGGCGAAAAACTATCCGAAACTTAAGTATTTAGGTTTGAAAAACAGTGAGCTTCAGGATCAGATCACCGAAAAACTTTTTGAGTTTGACCTGGTTCAGCAGTTAGAAGTACTGGATCTTTCGTTGGGAACTTTATCCGACCAAGGTGGTCAGGTGCTTCTGGAGCAGCTTGAACTTTTGCGTCAATTAAAGAAATTAGATCTTACACATCATTTTCTTTCTGACCAGTTAGTAGAGGAGCTTGAAACAGCCTTTAAAAATACTGGCGTGGAACTTTTGATTGATCCAAATGGCGCAGATTCTTATCAAGATGAAGACGAGGAGTACCGTTATCCATATCTGACCGAATAAGTAAATGAAACAGACTAAATTTTTAATTATTGGCGACCAGACAGGACGAAGAGTTAAAAATTTTAGTAATTGTCTAACAGAGTTGCAGCTTAGTTATCAAGTAATTGATTGGTCTGATCTATTAATGGACTATACCATCTTAGAAAAAAATCTCACTGAACAGACAATTATTAAGTTGGAGCCACCTGAGAAGAATATGGAGATTTATCGCAATTTGCTACTGGCAGGAGCAGAGCAAGCTGGTCACTTAGGCAGAAAAGAGATTGAGCAACTCGATTTTTCAAACTATTCGATTGTTGCACCAGCCCAATGGTATGCCGGAGTAGAGACTGTTTTTAGTAAGCTTAAGGAAACGGTAGCTCAGGCTAGAGTATTTTGTATGAATGATCCGACTGAAATGCTTAAAATGATGGATAAGCAGCAGACTTATCGGATACTGGTGGAAGGAGCAGAGGCGGGCTGGTTTGCGCTGCCGAAGAAGTTTGATGGCTTGAGTAGTTATGAGGAGTTGAAGGATTTTTTTGAAAGTAAGCCAGTGAGTCTCTTTATTAAGCTACGTTATGGTTCGGGAAGTACTGGAGTCTTGGCATACCGGAGTCATCCGAGGTTAGCGCAGGAAAAGCTATATACTTCGTTAAATTATACTACTCAAAATGGCAAACGAATTTTTTTCAGCAACTATGGAGTGCATCAATTTCAAGAACGTGAAGTAATTAAGATCTTAGTCGATTGGGTGTTGCAGAATGGAGCAGTGATTGAAGCATGGATTCCTAAAGCTACTTACCAGGGCTATGCTTATGATACCCGTTGTTTTGTACTGAATCAAAAAGCAGAGTACCTGATTTCTAGATTAAGTAAGACGCCAATTACCAATCTGCATTTGAAGAATCAACGCAGAGAGAGCGCAGAAATTCTTTCTGCGGAACAACTGCAACTGCTTCGTCAAGCTGGAGCGAGGGTGATGCAGCTTTTTAAAAACTCGCTTTATGCAGGAATTGATCTGATTAATACTTCTGGAGATCGGGTTTATGTAATTGATTTGAATCCCTTTGGCGATCTTTTCCATCATTTAATTGGGAGTAAAGAAAATCTGGCTTATTTGCAGATCAAAGCAGCATTGGCTCGATTCAATGGAGGTTAAAATGAATCTGAATATGAATGAAGTGATCGGTAAGGCTGATCTGCTAATGATTACGTTGGACACCTTACGTTATGATGTTGCAGAAGCCGAATATTTAGCAGGAAATCTACCTAATCTCTGTGGTAATGGTGCTTTTGAAAAGCGACATTCACCAGGAAACTATACTTATGCGGCACATCATAGTTTCTTTATTGGTTATTTTCCTACTCCAATCGAGTATCAACCTTTACATCAAAGGGAATGGCTCTTTCTTTCTTCGCAAAGTGGACTACGTAAAATGAAGGAGCAGACTGCATTTGTCTATCAGGGGAGCAATCTAGTCGAGGGATTAAGGAGGGTGGGGTATAAAACGATCTGCATTGGTGGCGTGGTTTTTTTTAGTAAAGTTAATGAACTCTGTAGTGTTTTTCCGAAGATGTTTGAGAAGAGTTACTGGCGACCAGGTTTTGGAGTGACCAATCTACATTCAACGGAGGCACAGGTAGAATTAGCGCTACAATTATTGCAGAAACTTCCGGTATCACAACGAGTCTTTCTTTTTCTAAATGTTGCGGCAATTCATGGACCAAACTATTATTACCTTGAAGAGTATCGCAAGCAAGAGAATGCTTACAATCCTAATAAAAATATTTTGGCATCAGAATTGGATTCGGTGACAAGTCAGCGAGCCGCACTTAGGTATGTGGATCAGTCCTTAAAACCATTATTTGATTATTTGCGCGAGAGAAATCGTACTTTCTGTATTGCGCTCTCGGATCATGGGACATGTTATGGGGAAGATGGCTACCAAGGGCATTATCTATCACATGAACAGGTTTATACGGTACCATACCGTCATTTTTTTCTTTAGGTGATATAAATGAGCAAAGAATTATTGGATCGGATCTATCAAGCTCCCTATCAAAATTATATCTATTCATATCCTCATAAAAGATCTTATCGTGAGTTTAAAACTCCTTTTGAGCTGAAAAAGCTCTGGCAAGCACATCCAAAAAGAGGAATCACGCTCTATCTGCATCTGCCATTCTGCGAACATAAATGTGGTTACTGTAACCTTTTTTCAACGACTAATTTTACACAGCATAAATTGGAGCAATATCTGCAGCAATTGCTTAGGGAGTTACAGAGTGTCAAGGATTTTTTGGCTTTACCAGAGGGGGAGCAACCATTTACCAAGGTGATCTTGGGAGGTGGAACACCAACTGTACTTGAGGTTAATTTACTGAGAAAGCTCTTTGAGGCAGTACAAGAGATTCTAGGGTTAGATTTTGGAAAAATTTTTTTGGCAATTGAGACTTCACCACATACCTTGAGCCAGGCAAAGCTAAGTTTATTAGAGGAATATCAGTTTAATCGAGTTAGTATTGGAGTTCAATCTTTTCAGGCAAGTGAATTAAAGCGATTGCAGCGTAGACAATCATTAGTCGAGATCGAAGCGGCTTTGGAGTTGCTGTTTAGTGCGCAGTTTAAGATTAGGAATCTTGATTTAATTTATGGAATTCCTGCTCAGACCTTGGATAGTTGGCAAGAGTCTTTGCAGAGGGTGGTGCAGTATCAGCCGGAAGAGCTGTATCTTTATCCGTTGTATTTGCGTGAAAAGACGAGTCTTTATCAAGAGCATTCGTGGCAGAGAAACGAAATTTTGATGTTGGAGCTGTATGAGTTTGCCAAGAGTTTTTTGAGTCAAAATAACTATCTGCAGACTTCGATGCGTAATTTCATTAGAAAAGATCAAGCAGCGAAGCTAGCTCCAGCAGTTGGTTGTCAAATGAATGAAATGATTGGGATTGGATGTGGGGCTCGTTCATACTGTGGTCAGGTACATTATTCGCGACGTTATGCAGTGGCGCAAGGACAGATTGATCAGATTATTGATGATTACTTGAAAGAAACAGATTTTCAGATTGCACGTTATGGGCGGATTTTAGATTTGGATGAACAAAAAAGGCTTTATATTCTAAAATCAATCTTGAAAATTACTGGTTTCAAGCTCTCAGATTATCAAGAGCTTTTTGGTACAGCTCCCGGTGAAGATTATCCGGAGCTAAATCTGCTGATAGCAGAGGGTTTTTTGCGAAGAGACGGAGAATACATAACGCCAACAGAACAAGGCTTAAAGTACTCAGATAGTATTGGAGAATTATTTGTTTCAGAGCTGACCCGAACCAGAATGCAGCACTTTGGTGAGGATTAAGATGAAGACACTTTATTATCGTAATTATTTAAAATATTGTAATTACCGTTGTTCATATTGTCCATTTCCGAAGGATGAGCTAAGTAAGCTGAAAATTATTCGCGATCAAAAATATTTGGCTCAATTTGTAGCGTTTATCAAGCAGAGTAGCTCGGAGTATCGGCTTTTTTTTGTGCCACGGGGTGAGATTTTGGGGTTTACGCACTTTCAAACAGCGTTAATCCAGTTAAGTAAGTTGCCTAATGTACATGAGTTGGTAGTGCAGACTAATCTGAGTGGCAGTTTGGAGTGGCTTGCGGAGGGTAATTTACAAAAAATTATCTTTTGGACAACCTATCATCCCCAGCAGGTTAATTTGGGGAGTTTTATGCGCCAGATTGAGCAGTTACTTGAGTATAATTTGAAATTTAGTATTGGAGTTGTCGGGGTAAAAGAGAATTATCAGTCAATTGCAGGCATTGCGGAGCGGTTGAGTGCTTTGGCAGTAAAACCTTATCTCTGGATTAATGCCTATAAAGATCAGCCGAACTATTATCGAGCCGAAGAAGTGAATTTTTTAAAACAGCTCGATCCACTTTTTGAGCTTAATTTGACTAACTATCGTACCAGTCAAGCTGCGTGTAGAACCGGTCAGCAGGTCTGGTTTGTGGAGTATAATGGGAATCTCCATCGTTGCTGGCAAGACCGGAAGATAGTGGGAAATTTGTATCAGGATAGTTTGGCGGACCTTAGTTTGGATTTATTCTGTCATCAAAGAGAATGTGGCTGCTATATTGGTTACATTCATCTGGTGGCTTTGCAATTAGAGCAGATCTATCAGACGAGCTTGCTAGGGCGGATTCCTTGAGAGGTTGAGTAGATTTCATTTAGATCTTTTGGAAAGTATAGCTAGCACTAAGGATTTTTCGCGAAGATAAAATGAATTAGATTTTCCGGAAAATATTTAGCAGTTTAGCTTTAGTTGTCAATTGTAGCGGATAATCTGTTTTGATAGAGATTGTTTTTTGAAAATGAATATATTATAATAAAAACAGGTTTAGTAGTTAAATTTTTCAAAGAGGTTTCTATGTCTGAGAATCAAAATGAACCAAGGTATCATACTTATGATGAGACTATCAAAAATTTAGAGTACAAAGATTGTCAAGCACTCGCTAGTTTAGCCATCCCTAATATTGATGAAGCTGAAGAAGTAGTTTTGAGTCTATATGAATTATCAATGGCGGATATGAAAAAACCAGACTATCTTGCTAAAATCAAGTTAAAGGGTGAATCTTTTCTTCTTCATATGGAATTTGAATCGTTTTATCACAGTAATCTTGTGATGCAACGTCGGATGCTGCGTTATTTTGCTAATCTTTATTGGAATGAAACTTTGCCGATTAAGCAAGTTTTGGTGATCTTACAAAAGCCTAAGCTTAAAAAGATCTCTGCCGGAGTAGAATTGATTGTCTTGGGAAATAATGTGCTTAACTATAGCTATCAGGTGATCAAATTATACGAGATGGATAAGTACCAAGATTTAAATAACAAAGCTACTGCGCTCTATCCATTAAGGATTTTTATGCAACATTCAGGTGAGTCTGAATTGGAACATGTTCAAGAATGTTTGGAGACTGCTGAAAAATTGGCTGATCCAGACTTGTACTTTTTAACTGTTGAGTGTGGCAAAAAACTCTTTGGACTTGAAATTATTGAAAATCTCATTAAGGAGGGAATATACATGTCATCTGCCTTATATCAAAATCCTTATGAAGCTGGTAAGGAAAAAGGAATTGCAATTGGTAAAGCTGAAGGTAAAGCTGAAGGCAAAGCTGAAGGTAAAGCTGAACTAGTCGAAAAACTGCTTACCAAAAAATTTGGAATTCTTTCAGATGAAATCAGAAAAAGAATTAGTGCTGCAGATGATTATCGTCTTAATTTAATTGTGGAGAATGTTTTTGATCTGAACGCGCTTACTGAGGTTGAAAAATATTTACCTGAATTGTGATTGGTTTTGTTTATATATATATATTTTCCAGTAAAGATCTTTCATTTTACCGAGTGAAAATATCCAGCGTACTAAGGATTTTTCACGAAGATAAAATGAATTAGATTTTCGGAAAATATATAAATTTAAAAAGTCGGGCAGCGCCCGACTTTATTGTTTGAGTGTAGAAAAATTACACTATCTTTCTGATTTAAAGGGTGGAAAGACTTTTTTAGCATCAATCTCCAATTGCTCATGAAAGATCTTTACTGGGATCAGGTGATTAGCTTCATAGATCTTTTCTAGATAATGATCAGTCTCTAAAAGATAGACCTTAATCAGTTGATAAAACGGATCAACGATCCAATATTCTTTTAAGCCAGCCGCTAAATATTGGTTGTATTTTTTAATCATGTCCACTACCGCAGTTGAAGGTGAGAGAATCTCTATTATCAAATCTGGAACACCATAAATCCCTTCGTCCCGGAGTTTCTCTTCATCACAGACAACTAAAAGATCTGGAATTACATGTTGAGCACTATTTTTTTTTTGGTCAGCTGGTTTTAGATCTAACCAGACAGCAGTTTCTGAGTAGACTTGGCAAGGTTTATCTGCAAGGAAATTGCCAAACTGAATGATTAATTGTGTTAAACAGTGTTGATGTGCTCTAGAAGGACGTGCTTGGAGATAAGGAGTGCCATCGATTAATTCCCATATTTCGTGCTCGGGGAATTTTTCTAGATCTGCATAAGTATAACGACTTTCTTTTTCGATTGGGGTTGACATCTGCTTCACTCCTTTTAAATACTTTCTAATAAAGATAATATTTATAGAGTGCTTCGCGATAAAGTAGGTTAATTCCTTGTTTTTAATACCCCATGATTTCTCGGATATAATTAGCGTTTGCTTGATTAGTCAGCTTTTCTAGCAGGATAAAGGCTACTTCCATCGC
>JBFYZC010000279.1:0-6931 GCA_041309705.1 Bacillota bacterium
AGGTGGCGCTGATTGGCAGAAAGTAAAGACAAAGGTCAAAGAGTCTATTCAAAATATGGCAGAAGGTTTAATCGAATTATATGCGAAACGCGAGACGGTACCTGGGTATGCTTTTGCTACCGATACAGTCTGGCAGCATGAATTTGAGGAGGCTTTCTTTTATGAGGAGACCCCTGATCAATTAAGAGCAATCCAACAGATCAAGCAGGATCTTGAGAATCCTAAACCAATGGATCGTCTGTTATGTGGTGATGTTGGTTATGGTAAAACTGAAGTAGCAATGCGTGCCGCTTTTAAAGTAGTGATGGAAGGAAAACAAGTGGGAGTACTTGTTCCAACTACGATTCTGGCACAACAACATTTCTTAACTTTTCGGGAACGGTTTGCAGGTTTTCCGGTAAACATCCGTGTAATTAGTCGTTTTCAGACTAACAAAGAACAGCAAGAAACGATCGCCTCATTATTAGCGGGCGAAGTGGATGTTTTGATTGGGACACATCGTTTACTCTCAACCGATGTTCACTTTAAAGATCTTGGCTTATTAATTATTGATGAAGAACAGCGTTTTGGTGTCGCACATAAAGAAAAAATTAAGGAACTACGTCATCACGTAGATGTACTAACTTTAACAGCAACTCCAATTCCACGAACATTACATATGTCATTGGCAGGTTTGCGAGATGTTAGTTTAATTGAGACGCCACCACGAGGACGTTATCCGATTAGAACTCATGTTTTGGAGTATAATGATGAAGTCATCCGTGGTGCAATTCAACGGGAGCTAGATCGGGAAGGACAGGTTTATTTTGTTTATAATCGTGTAGAAACGATCGAGCGAATGGCAGTATATCTTCAAAATTTACTGCCTCAGGCACGGATTACGATTGCGCATGGACAATTAAATGAAGAAGCTTTAGAACGAATCATGCTTGATTTTTATGATAATCAGGCAGATATTCTGTTATGTACTACGATTATTGAGACTGGCTTGGATATTCCCAATGTGAATACCTTAATTGTTTATGATGCAGATCGTTTTGGGCTTTCCCAGCTTTATCAGTTGCGTGGTCGAGTAGGACGGAGTAATCGCTTGGCACATGCCTATTTTTGTTATCGTAAAGAGAAGGTGCTGTCTGAGAATGCTGAGAAGCGTTTGGCAGCAATTCGAGAATTTACCGAGCTTGGCTCAGGATTTAAAATTGCAATGCGTGATTTGGAAATTCGTGGAGCAGGAAATTTACTTGGACCAGAGCAACATGGTCAAATTGCAGCGATCGGATTCGAACTCTATTGTCGCTTGTTGGAAGAGGCAATTCGTGAGAAAAAAGGTGAGATTGCACCTAGTTTGCCTGAGCCAGTAATCGAGATTCCAGTTGATGCCTATCTTCCCTCGCAATATATAAAGGATGCCAAACAAAAAGTCGAGGTTTATAAGAAGATTGCCGCAGTAAGTGATAGTGAAATGGTGAATCTGCTGATTGCAGAGATTTTAGATCGATTTGGAACTCCGCCCTCAGCAGTGGAAAATTTATTAAATATCACTAAATTAAGAGTTTTAGCTAAAGAAGCCGGCTTTGCTTCGCTAACTAAAGAACGAAATGAATTAGTTGGGAAGATTCATCAGGGTCTGGCGGTTAACTATGATTGTATTTTAGAGATCTTAAAAAAGTATCGTAATAATTTTCGTTATCAACCAGGTCGTCCACCGATTTTGAAATGGAAAGAGCTCGGAACTCCTGGGGAATTTTTGAAAATGGTAATTGACAGTATCGAAATATTAAAGCAGCCGCTCAGCTAATTGAGCGGTTTTTGCCATTTTGAGCATGTATTCCGGATTAATTTTTAATCCGGTAGCAAAAGCAGCTTTAGCGGCATGAGTATTTCCACGCGAGAGTTCGACGCGTGCCAGATAAAAGCAAAGTTGATAATGATTAGGAAATAATTGTAGCGCTTCTTGATAATATCTGGCAGCATCAGTCAGATTTTTTTTATTTTCAGCTACTTTTCCAAGCATTAAGGGAATCTGATAGCGTTTGGGATTAGTTTTCTTTAAGTCAAGAAAAACTGCTTCGGCAGCTTTAAAATATTGAGCTGACTTTTCGGGCTCGGTATATTTGCGATTTCGTCCACAACGAATCAACGTCAGACCATAGCGATAGCGGTAAAAATAGTTCCAGGGAGCAATTTTAATCGCTAAATAGTTTTTGGTAGCAGCAGCATAATATTTATGCTGCTGACTTTTTAGATAAGAAAGCTGGAAGTAGTAATCGGCAGCTATAATTTGTAGACTAAGTGCAGTCGCAATGATTAAGCCTAGACTCACAAAAATCTTTTTAGTAAACGTAAGTGGTGGTAAAGTGGACTGATTTTTTTGAATTGGGAATTCAAGCTGCAATAGTATGCCAAGATAAATCCAGAAGAGAAAGGAGTAATGGAGCAGCGGATAAGCAAACTGCATTACAATTAGGTAGGCGATTACCGCAGCGAGCAGAGTGCTTTTTTTATTTTGCTTAGAATTTTTAAGTTGCCACGGTTTGGCATGAATAATAATTATTAAAATTAGTCCCAGATAGGCGGTAAATCCTAAGAGTCCCTGGGTTGCTAGATAATGAAGTAGTTCATTATGAACCTGGCGTAATTCGCGAGCTACTCCCCAATGAGTGACGGTAGCCTTGGTTTGAAAAAGATGAAAATTATCCTGAAAAGAACCGAGACCATCTCCGATAAGAGGTTTGGTCACAAAAATTTTCCAGGCAGTAGACCAGAGTAAAGCTCGTCCACTATCGTTGCCTTGGGTGACGGAGTTTAGGCGTGCGGGTAGGTTATAATCACTGTGTGAATATGGCTGCAGCTTGGTTAGTATTTGCCCAGTGAATAGTGCTAAGCCGATAATGCTGCCTAAAATTAGTATTTTTTTTGGTTTTTGGCGAATCCAATTTAGGATAATTATTAAATTGATGACTAGAAATCCAAGCCATGAGGCACGTGAATAAGTTAAAAATAAAGTAATTATTCCGAGAAAACTACTTCCTAAAGCTAAATATGACCAGCTTCCGCTAGTTAAATATTCATAATAAAGCATCGGGAGTGCTAATAGGAGAAAGAAACCTAATGAATTAGGGTCTCCCATCAGGCTGGAGATACGAGTAACTATTTCATGGTTAAACGGATCTTTACAGTAATATTGATAAATTCCAAAAATAAATAGAATATAGACGGAAATAATTAAAACCTGTCGTAGTTTTGTAAAATTTTTGTCAGCGTCAAAAAAAATAAAACTACTGAGAAAAAAGATGATAAAACCAGCTTGAACAAGAAAAGATTCAGATTGACCATGTTCACCCAAGAAAGCAGTTCCGAGATTTGATTGACGTAGCGTTTGAAAGAGTTGAGTAACTAAGAAAAAGATTAAAAAAAGTTTTATACTGCGGGGTAAAATGTGTAAAAGTTCTCGCTGACGCAAAAGACCAAATAATAAAATGGTACTTCCGAAAAGAAAGACTGCCAATTTGATTGAGGCATAACGATCCGCACAGAATGGTAGAGCTAAGATGGGAATTAGCAAACAGAGTGCCAGTAATAGCCTAGTAAACCGGAATGATTTCACTATGTCACCTCAAAAAATAAGATTATTTAAAAAGATATTTGTTTAATTTTATCAAAGTTAGATAATTTTTTAAAGAGATAAATTATATACTTTCCAAAAATATAATTCATTTTATCTTCATGAAAAATTCTTAGTAGGAACTATATATTTTCTTAAAGATCTATTTCATTTTACCTTCGTGAAAAATCCTTAGTACGCTGGATATTTTCACTCGATATAATGAAAGATCTTTACCGGAAAATATATAGGTCGCGACCTATCCCTACTAAGGGTTCACTCATAAAACGAAAGATCTTTAATGGAAAGTATATAGTTTTGTTTTTTAGTAAGTATGGATTTCTAAAACTGTGGAATGATAAGCACGACTTATTCGGTAGCATAGCTTTGATTAAACGTTTTTTAGCGGAGATAAATGTATAAAAAGGAAGAGTGCACTATATACTAAGATTAAGCTAGAAACGATTTACCAGCAGTTATCGAATGTTTGAGGATGTCAAAAATTTTGACACCAATAGTTATCAAAAGAAAATGTCAAAATTGAAAAGGAGGGATAGGGGATGAAGGCGACTGGAATTGTACGGCGGATTGATGATCTTGGCCGAGTGGTCATCCCCAAAGAGATCCGTAGAACTTTGCGGATCAGGGAGGGGGATCCTTTGGAAATCTTCGTTGATCGTGAGGGTGAGGTAATCTTAAAAAAATATTCTCCGATTGGCGAGTTAGGCGATTTTGCTAAAGAGTATGCAGATTCTTTATATGAATCAACCGGACATATAGCTTGTATTGCTGACCGGGATATGGTGATCGCTGTAGCAGGTGCTGGTAAAAAAGAGTTTTTAGAACGTCCAATTTCTAAAGCAGTAGAAACAGCAATCTCAGAACGAAAAGTAGTCTTGATGGGGAAACCGGGAGATCATAAATATTGTGATGCTTGTCCCACTAAAGAAGAAGAGGGTCAATGTAAATTCACAGCACAGGTAATTGCACCAATTATTGCTGAAGGCGATCCGATTGGGGCGGTAATTCTCTCCAGTAAAGAACCCGGAGTAGTTATGGGAGATATGGAAGTAAAAATTGCTGAGACTGCGGCAGGGTTTCTCGCCAAACAAATGGAACAATAAATTTTTTCTTGCAAAATTATTATTATCAGTTTATTATATAATTAAGTGGCGGTTATACCGACACTTTTTTTATTTGCCTTTTGAGTACTTAAAGATAAATAACAAGTAAGAAAGGAGTTTTTTGTGAAAGATATTCGTATTTATTATAAATTTTGTTTTGTAACTATTTTGTTGACATGGATGCTTACTCCAGAGATTTATGCGTTTAATCTTAATAATTCGGCTAAAAAATTGTCAACGAATGTTTTTTTTGGAGCTCCAGAAAGAGTGAATCAGTTAAAAGCAAGGATTAATTTGCAGATAAAATTTGCCCGAAATGAAAAAAATCTAAACAATTTAGCTTCACTACGTCAAATTTTTAAAGGAAAAGCTGATTGTGAAAGAGCTGAAGGCGAAGTTTTAATTACCGCACAGCTAGCTCCACCAGAAGAACCATTGAGTTTTCCAGTTTCAAAATGGAAGAAGTCTTGGAATAATTACTTGAAAAGCAGCAAGCTAATTGAGGCTCAAGATATAGAAATCTCAAGACAAGCTAGAATAATTACCGCTGGAGCAAGAGATACCTGGGAAGCAACTAGACGAATTGTAGCTTGGGTCAGTAATCATATCGACTATCAAGAGGGTGAATTAAAAAGTGCCAAGCAAACTTTACGTTCTGGCAAGGGAAATTGTACTGCGATGGCACTCTTAGCAGTAGCGCTCTGTCGAACGGTAAAACTACCAGCACGTTTAGTATCTGGTTACGTGTATCTTGAGAATTCTTTTCAAGCTCATGCTTGGCTTGAAGTTTGTGTTAATGCGGAGGGATGGCGGGCATTTGATCCTGCTTTAGGACAGATTGATTTTGTAGATGCTACTCATATTGGGATTACGACCAGTACGGTCTGGCGAAGTAGTTTATTTGGTCAGAACAGAATCGAGATTTTGTCTTATGAGCCAACTCAAGCAGGTGCAATTAAAAAAACGCTTCCGGTAAATTTTAAAGCACTGTGGCAAAACCACGAAACTAGGAGCTACATTGTTAATGATAATGGTAAAAATTCTGGCAGTTATCAGGCAACATTGCAGAAAAATTGGCTTGGGGATTATCGGCTTACGGAGCGGCTGCGGTTACCAGATGCTTTAACTAAACTTGATTCAGAATTAATTTTAAACAAGCAAGGCTTTGCACAGCGTTATCATACTGAAGGTCAATGGTGTAATCAATTAAGCAGTTGGAAGTTGAATTATGAAAGTCAATTAAAAATTACTGGTTTTCTGGGGGCAGCTAAAATCTCCGAGAAAAAGATTCCTAGGATTAATAAGAATGAACTTCAGGCAGATTTATTACACTTTGCACAGTGGGGGCTGGTGCTCTATCCACTTGCGTCGGGAATAACTAAAAAGACAACTCGGTATTTAACGGTCTATACTCCTGACACCTTTGCTTATACTAATTTAAAAGTAATCATCATTCCAGCTAAAATTAAATTTCAAAACCAGCAACTATCAGGATGGATGGTGGAAATTAGCGGGGCTCAATACCATTGTAAACTAGAATTAACTAAAAGTGGTCTATTAACCCGGATGGAATTGCCTGAAATTCAGATCATCGCTAAACTAAAGGCAAGTTCTTTTCCTAAAGGGCTATTTAATTATCTTTTTATTAAAAGATAAAGAAATCAGGTGAGTAAATGATTAACGAGGCATTAGCAAAAGCAGGAATAACTTTAAATGAATTAGCAGCTGAGTATATCATAAAAGAGGTTAATTTGGAATTTGGTAAACAGAAACTAAAAATTATCAAAGTCGCAGATCTAGATGAATTGCTTGACCGAGTAGTGAATGAGGATGAGATTCCATTTTGGGCAGAACTCTGGCCAGCGTCAATCGGAATGAGTAAATTTATTTTAGAAAATAAAGCAATTTTTGACGGAAAAAAAGTTTTAGAGCTGGGTGCAGGAGTTGGATTGGTTGGAATTGCAGCGCGTTTAGCAGGGGCGAAAGTGGTTCAATCTGATTTTAATTCTGAAGCATTACGTTTTATCCGCTATAATGCACAATGTAATCATTTGTCAGAACCAGAACTACTGCTAGCAGATTGGCGTGATTTTCCAATTACCACGCCTACTTATGATTTGATTCTTGGCTCAGATATTTTATATGAGAAAAATTTACACTTGAGTTTAGCAAAAATTTTTAGCCAGGCGTTAAAGCCTGGAGG
>JBFYZC010000280.1:0-4506 GCA_041309705.1 Bacillota bacterium
GTGAGTCAGGGTGGTACTGGGGGGATTGAGCTCGCCACGGAAGTGCTTGCTGCTTTGGAAGAATCATCTGGATTTGCGCCACTTTATGAATTAACGGCTTCTTTAACGGAGAAGATTTTTAAGGTGGCTACTGAAGTGTATGGAGCTACTGGGGTAAATTATAGTAAGGAAGCAAAGCTTGCGCTGGAGAAATTGACAAAGCTCGGCTATGGTGAACTACCAGTATGTATTGCGAAAACCCAGATGTCTTTCTCGGACGATCCAAATTTGAAAGGTGCACCGACTGGTTGGACGCTCAATGTTCGTGAAGTACGACTACTATCGGGTGCAGGTTTTGTGGTGGTCATTGCCGGAACGATTATGACGATGCCGGGTTTGCCAAAAATTCCTGCAGCAGAGAAGGTTGATTTACTCCCGGATGGAAAGATTGTGGGATTATTTTAAAAGAATTGAAGAAGATGGAGTGAGCGCAGTGGAGATTGAAAAGATTGCGATTTTGGATTGTGGAGGACAGTACACCAAGGTAATTGACCGTAAAGTGCGGGAGATGTCAGTAAAGTCAGAAATTTTCCCACTGGGAGTAACTGCGGCAGAATTAGCAGGGTTTAGAGGAATTATTCTTTCGGGTGGACCAAATAGTGTTTGGGAGAGCGGGCAGGCACTACAGTATAAAGCAGAAATTTTTGAGCTGGGGATTCCAGTGTTGGGAATCTGTTATGGGATGCAGCTCTTAAATCAGCATTTTGGCGGGGTAGTTGCTCCGGGAGTGAAGACGGAGTATGGAGATACGGTAATTGAGGTGGAACTGGCGTGTCCATTGTTTGTTGGTTTAGAGGCAAAACAACGAGTACTGATGAGTCATGGTGATTCAGTGGCAGAATTAGCGCCTGACTTCAAAATAGCTGGTCGCTCTGGTGAAGTAGTGGCAGCATTTTATCATGAAGACAAAAAGGTTTATGGAGTACAGTTTCATCCTGAGGTAGATCTAACTGAGCACGGACGGGAAATTATGGGGAATTTTCTCTTTAAGATCTGTGGTTTGACGGGGAATTATGTTTTAGAGGATCGCATCAAGACCTCAATTGAGAAGATTAAAGAGCAAGTGGGCAAAGAGAAGGTTCTGGTACTGGTGAGTGGGGGCGTTGATTCGGCGGTAACTGCCGCTTTGCTGTTGAAAGCATTAAACCCGGAGAATGTTTATGCAATTCATATTGATCATGGTCTGATGCGGAAGAACGAGAGTGATCTGGTTTGTGAGAACTTGCAGCAGATGGGTTTGAAGCATTTAATCAGGGAGAATGCAGCAGAAACCTTTTTTAATACAGTAATTGAGATTAATGGTGAAAA
This sequence comes from Bacillota bacterium, assembly GCA_041309705.1. Taxonomy (GTDB): domain Bacteria; phylum Bacillota; class UBA4882; order UBA8346; family UBA8346; genus JBFYZC01. The sequence continues at coordinate 1,348 of JBFYZC010000280.1, forward strand.
ATTAGGACCACTGACCAGTCTGACTGATCCAGAGGCGAAACGGCATTTGATTGGGGAAATTTTTATCCGTGTAATTCAAAAAACTGCGACCGGTTTGCAGCTCGATTTTGATAAAACGATTTGGGCACAAGGTACACTGCGACCAGATTTGATTGAGAGTGGTAATCCTGATGTGAGTGGTCATGCCCATCGGATCAAGACCCATCATAATGATGTAGATGTGGTGCGACGAGCACGAGAGAAAGGTTTGGTGGTTGAGACCAACTGGGACTGGCATAAAGACGAGGTGCGTCAAGTAGCACGTGCTTTGGGAATCGAGGAGAGTGTAGCAAGTCGGCAGCCTTTTCCTGGTCCGGGACTGGCAATCCGTCTGCTTTGTAATGACGGTCAAGACAAACTATCAGTGGAGACTTTGACGAAATTTGAGACTGTAATGACGGAGCTGATTGGTGAAACTGGGGTGAAGTGTCAGGGAAGCCTAGTGCCGTTGAAATCAGTTGGTGTTCAGGGAGATTGTCGTAGTTATCGTTATCTTTCTGTTTTGGCAGGAGAAGGGTTGAATTTTGATTGGGAGAAGGTTTATCAGATTGGTCGAAGTCTGCCGAATCAAGTTAACTTTGTGAATCGAGTTGCTTATGTGTTAAATAAAGAACAATTAACGGGAAGCTTGCAGACTTATCCGATGTATATTAATGAAGAGAATGTCAATCTTTTACGGGAGATTGATCATCTAGTAGTTAAGAAGTTAAATTATAAACCGATCAGTCAGGTCTTTGCAGTACTCTTGCCAATGGGAATCACTAAAAAATATTCGGTGGCAATTCGTACTTTTGTGACTAACGACTTTATGACAGGACGTCCGGCTTATCTGGGTACGGATGTTAGTCGTGAGATTATTGCAGAGTTGGTGGCAGAAATTGAGAACAAATTCCCGGAGATTGATTTGATTCTTTATGATGTAACCAGCAAACCGCCTGCAACTGTTGAGTGGCAGTAAATTTTAAGTTTTAATAAAAATATTTAAAATTTATGGAATTACCAATACAAGTTTGCGTTAGAGATAAGTATTGGTAATTTCTTGTTTTTTGTTTAAAAACTAATACTATACATTTTTAAAAATATCTAATTTATTTTATCATCGTAAAAAGTCCTTAGTGCTTGGGATGCAACTCCTGATACTGATGTGTTAAAAAACCAGATCATAAATGTGGTTTTGTTTTTGTAGATCTTGTAATAACTAAAAATTTATGGTAAAATGTTTTGTAGAATTAATTGTTACAAGATAACAAGAAAGATAAATTTTGGAAAATTATTATTACAAAATAGTTAATTTTTAAGGGGGATTTATTTGAATGAGAAAAAGATTTGTTTTTTTGATACTTATGATATTAGCTGTATTCTTTTGCAGTAGTAATTTTTCAAGTGCTAAGAGTTTAAAAAAGCCAATCACAATTGTGTGCGCTTTTTCTCCAGGTGGGGCTACTGATCAAGTAAACCGAGCATTAGCTGAAGGAATGAAAGAATATCTTAAAGTACCAATAAATGTAGTGAATATGCCTGGGAATAATGGCGGAACTGCTACGGAGTTTGTTTGGCTGAAACCACATGATGGCTACTATATTTTAGGTACTTCAGAAACTGCTTTATTTCTACCTGCAAACGGTGGACATTATACAACGACTAAAGATTGGGAGTATTTTATGGCGGGCGGTACTCCTGGAGCAGTTTTGGTTTCGTATGATTCGCCCTATCTAACTTTTAAAGATCTTTTAAATGCTGCTAAAGCATCACCTAGAAGTATCAAGGTAGCTGCTGGTGTTCCAGGAGGACTTTGGCATACTAAATGGGCGTTAATTGCTAAGGCAGCGGGGATAAAAACTGAAGTTCTTGAAATGAATGGAAGTAAACCTTCATTGATGTCAGCGATTGTTGGAGATGTTGATGTAGTGCATGTTTCAATTGGTGAAGCTTATAACTACATTAAAGAAAAACAGTTAAGAGTATTGTGTATGTCCGAAAAAGAACCATTTAATCTGCAAAGAGTTGGAAAAATTCCTCCGATTACTAATGATATTCCTTCTTTAAATAAGGTGCTACCTTTGCCACAGTGGCTGGGTCTGGCGTTGCCTGGTAATACTCCAAGACCAGTGATTAATGAGATTACTCAAGCATTTAAATATGCGATGAATTCTAAAGCAGTGATGCAAGCATTTAATACTCAATTAGCCACTCCATATGGTTTTTATGGCACTAAAGCAAAGAAAGTAGCTGAAGATTTGGAGTCAAAATTCTGTTGGACATTATATGATTTAGGTACTGCTAAAAACAATCCAGCTAAATTAAAAATTGCTCGTTCTAATAATTAACGTTAAAAATTGTTTTCAAATAATATTTTTAGGTTGATTTATATAATTCAGAGGCGGTGTTTTATTTGTTGAATGCTACTAAAAAAGATCATTTTGATAATAAAATGACAAAACCCAAGAGAAGAAGGGGGTTTTTGAGTAAAATTTCGATATTTCATCAGATTTCGGTGATAATTGGGATACTCTCACTACTCTTGGTAATTCAGGGGCTCTTTAATTTAAGATTTATTAATCGGATTAATCAGTCTTCCATAGAAATTTATGAGCGTACTACTAAGGGAAATATGGAAGGTGAAAGTTTCAAAGATGCTTTGAGTGAGATTCGTGTGCAATATGCTTATGGAACTTCGGGTCAGGTTGATGCTCAAAAAATTAGAGATCAGTTTAAAAATTTGAATAGTCAATTTGAAGTTTTGAGTAGTATTTATCCCGGTAACAAGGAATTAAGTAATATTAAGAAGTATATTGACAAGTTGAAACCATTTATTGGTAATAATGTTGTTGAAATTAATACAATCAAGAAACTTGATGTAAGATGTCAAATGATTTTGGGTGAGTATAGTACATTTTTAGGGAAGTGTAAAGAAACTGGTTTGAAAGAATTGAAGGATAACGAAATACTCTCGCAAAGAATAAGATTTTTAACCATTTTACTGATGATATTAGGAATTTCAATTGCAATATTTTTGGGTCATTATACTGCACATACAATTACTAATTCATTTGTGAGTATTTCTGAGATTGCCGAAGAATTATCAGCTGGAAATCTTACTCAAAAAGTTAGTATTGTTGG
>JBFYZC010000281.1:0-4715 GCA_041309705.1 Bacillota bacterium
CCCCATTTACCAGAAGACTGAAGCACCTCCAGTTCTTCTGCCAGCACCAAAAAACTGCTCCCAAAGAAAATCAGAATAAAAATCAGACCAAAAATATACTTTTTCATAAGTTACCTCAGTAATCTAGTTATATGAGAGATGTGACTAATATTCCATTCCACTAAATTCCTATTTTTCCTGCTTTAGTGAAATCTTCTTTGCTGATTCTTCCTAACCTGTCACTACTTCTCTGACTGCCTGATACAAAATTCGTGTCCCGCGTTCTAAATTTTCCAGTGATAATCGCTCATCAATCCCATGCATCCGTTGTATCTCACTCTCGGTTAACAAGACTGGCATAAAACCATAGGCAGCAATTCCCAAATGACGAAAGAAACGTGAATCAGTACAGCCTGGCGAGAGAAATGGCACTAAAACCGAATTGGGATCTTCTTGTTTAACTGCCTTTTGCATCGCCGTAAACAATGCTGTATTTAAACGTGACTCAGTTGGCACAGCTTGTTGCAGAATCTCATAAGTCACACGCGGATCATTGACAATCTCTTTTAATTTTGCCAGAAAACTATCTGGAGTCTCTCCTGGCACCAGACGACAGTCCAGCGTAGCTTCACAAAGCTCTGGTAAGACATTAGTCTTTTGGCTTGCATTTAACATCGTAGGCGAGATGGTATTATAAAACATTGCTTGGGTGGTCAGTTCATCACTCAAAAATTGCTGAGAAAAATCAAGCAACGCTGCATCTAATTCTGTTTCTTCCTGTGGCAGAGCGATTCCTTTTTGTTCGGCTAAACCTTTTAAAAATCCTCGGGTAGTTTGAGAAAGGGCAACTGGCAAACTAGCACGACCGATTCGTCCCAAAATTTCTGCCATACCCAAAACCGCATTATCCGCCAATGGCACCGAGGCATGTCCCGGAGTACCTTTCAATCCTAATTTCACCCATAACAATCCCTTTTCGCCACTTTGACAGCTATAGACTGGTACTCCATCACGCAGTGTACCTTCTCCACCTTCATTAATTACAAATTCTGCTGTTTTCAAACCCGGGATCTCTTGAGTAATCAACCATTCCATCCCTTCGACTCCACCAACTTCTTCATCTGCTGCTGCTACCAGAATCAGATCCCGTTGCAATTCAACCCCGCTTCGTTTCAGCAAGAGCATCGTCAAGACCTCCATGGTCAACATGCCCTTCATATCCAGAGTACCACGTCCCCAAAGATAGTCATCCGCAACCTCACCCCCAAAGGGATCATGACTCCATTGGGCTGGATTTGCAGTAACTACATCTAAATGAGCTAACATCACTAGAGGACGACCACTACCATTACCAGCTAATCTGGCGACTAAATTAGCTCTTCGAGGTGCTTTTTCATAGATGGTCGATTGAATTCCTTCCCGACGCAAAATTTCTTGCAAATAGCAAGCTGCTTCCAGCTCATTGCCTGGTGGATTGGTAGTATTAATCCGTACCAAATCTCCCAAGAGTTTAATTGCTTCCTCACGGACACTTGTCCAATTAATTGTCATACTTGATTCCTCCAATATAAACTAAAGTGAAGTATGAATTATGCTTCACCTTTAACCTCAAGCTCCAAATAGTCTAAAAATTCTTCCATTCGGCGCGATCTTTGAAGTGCTAATTTACGAGCGGAAGCGGTGTACAGTTTATGCTGCAGATGACGCAGTTTAATATGCCACTCACGTTGCAATGAGTCATCCTCTGGACGATTACTGGTAAAATCAGTCTGTTCCCAGATCTCACGTGGTGTATATACCGTTCCACCCCGTTCACCCAACCACAAGTAAGCCCGCGCTACCCCGACCGCACCTAACGAGTCTAATTTATCAGCATCATAGAGACATTTTGCCTCCAGAGTTTCTGGTTCGTTCCCATCGCGATAACGATGGGTAGCAATACAATGACAGACCGCCTCCACCTTAACTTGAGGTTCGCCATGTTCCAAAAGCAGCTCCCGTGTCTGATCAGCACTGGCAGCCGCATGACAGATCTCTCCCCCACTAGCTGACTCGCTCTCACGTGCCAGATCATGAAAGAGTGCTGCCAAACCCAGAATTTCCAGATCAGCCCCTTCGGTTTCTCCCAGACGCAATGCCAAACGCAGGACTCGCTCGACGTGAAAAAAGTCATGCGAGGGTCCGTTCTGGTATAGTTTACGTGCCAACTCATAGTATTGATCGAATTTCATAAAAACTCAAAAATACTCCTTTAAATTATAGTTTCGAAAACAACCTCTCTGCTACCAAATATTCCACCACAAGCTGTTGTATATATAGCTTCATTCCTAAGAGTTTATTATATTATATTAACAAAGTAAAGTCAAAAAAATCCGCAACCAGAAACTACTTTTTATTATTCCCACGAAAAATTTTTTCTGTTGTCAAACACAAAATTCTCAGCTATTTCCCCAAAAGAATGCCACCACCCGCAGCATAAGTATTTGGGATTTTACCGACAACAATCGCCTCGGTTAGCGGTACTTCAGTACTAACTTGAAACTCTTGATTCACCAGTGGGACAATCATCCGTATCTTTGCTTGCACATGTAAAAAAATTCGATGTCGTGTCTGATTAATTCCTGCCGCATCAAAAGTATCATTGATTTTACTATACACCAAACCTACCGGAATTACTTTAACTGGCAACACCGGTCCATAAGCCCCCAGAATTCTTGAACCCATTACCTGACCCAAAGGAATTTTTATTACCATCTTCGGAAGTTCAGTCAGTCGCTTTTGCACTGCCAAGGTAGCTTCAGTAGCAATTCGATTAATCTCGCCGGTATTTGGTTGCAGCAGACTAATCTCACCCGCTGCATTCAACTGAATTTTAATAAGATTTGCATAGTTTAAATCAGGAACGATATTAGCGCGAATGGACTCATTAATAGCGTGTGTTGCGATCTCGACTGCTTTCACTTTTACTAATTGAATTAAGGTAGGACGAATTTTGTAATCAATCAGATAAAAAATGGCTAACAGACCCAATAAGAGCAGACCCAATCCCACTAAAAAATCTAACAAATAGCGTTTATATGGGGGTATTCTCAGCATTACTACCCGTGGTTTTAATGAAAATCTCATCTCTCATCGCCTCAAGAAAAGATATGATTTTTGCTAAGTTTATTATTCCGGTTCAGCATAAATATGTTATAATATTATTTAAGCAGTATAAAACAGGATATTATCACCACCAAAGTTCCCAGTAACTCAATTAATTTTAGCGGTTGAGTTTTGAATACATATATCTTGACAGGAGGACAGTTCATGCCAACAACCTATGGAACTCGTAGAAAAAATGCTTCAAACCCTTTCTACAAAAGCCTCTGGTTTATTATCATCGCGGCTTTGATTGGAATCATGGCTGGTGGAATAGTTTTAATTTACATTCTAACTGACGACACCATCGTTGAACTCACACCCGCCAAACAAGCTTCAATCATCTATGATATCAATCACAAAGAGATCTGCCGTTTTTATGTTGAGAACCGGATTGAATTAACACCCGACAAGATGCCCGATAATATTAAGAAAGCGATCGTCAGTGTCGAGGATGCACGCTACTATGAACATTTTGGCGTTGATCTCAAAGGTATTGCCCGTGCGATTTACACTGATATTCGTACCCAAGACTATACTCAGGGTGCAAGTACAATCACCCAACAGTTAGCCCGTAACGTTCTGCTAACTCACCAAAAAACGATGTCCCGTAAATTTCAGGAGATCTTCCTCGCGATGAAGATCGAACAGAACTATACCAAGGATGAGATTCTCACCCGTTATCTAAACCAAATCTATCTTGGTAAAGGTCTCTACGGGGTCGAGACTGCTTCGCGCTATTACTTCGGCGAGACGATCTCCGAGTTAGAACCACATCAAATTGCCGTAATTGCTGGATTACCAAAGAATCCCAATGGCTACTCACCCTTCGACAATGCCGACAAAGCTCTATTTCGCCGCAACGTGGTCTTGGATAAGATGGTTGATGGTGGGATTCTCACCACAGAACAGGCTGAAATATATAAGAAAAAGCCACTCGATCTCGGTCCGCCACCCAAAGAGAAGAAACGTGCTGCTTACTTTCGTGCTTATATTTCACAGCGTTTAAAAGATAAAAAAATTATTCCCGAAGAAAAACTAACCACTGGTGGTTACAAGATTTATACCACGATTGATGTTAAAATGCAGGATGCTGCCGAAGCCGCAGTCGAAACTCTGGTTGGCGGTGCTCCGGACAAGTATGGTGTCTTGCAACCACAAATCTCACTAGTGGCAGTCGATCCCAAAACCGGCTATATTAAAGCAATGGTTGGCGGGCGTGATTTTAATAATACCCAATTAAACCGCGCCACTCAAGCTTATCGACAACCCGGCTCAACGATCAAACCTTTCGTCTATACTGCCGCCATTGACTTACGCAAATACTCGCCCAGCTCGATTGTTATTGATGAAGAAGTCTCCTTTCCGCCTGAAGATCCTAATGGCTGGAAACCAAAAAACTATGATCTACAGTTCCATGGCAACCTCTCCCTCCGCAATGCACTGGAGATGTCCGTGAATACCATTGCCACTAAGCTAGTTTACGAGATCACTCCCAATAAAATTATTGAATATGCCCAAAAAATGGGGATCAATAGTTTTGTCTTAGATACTAAAGGTAAAAATGATATCAATCTACCCTCACTAGCTTTAGG
>JBFYZC010000282.1:0-6557 GCA_041309705.1 Bacillota bacterium
AACCCTTGATAATCCCACAATTATTACCGAATTCATCATATAGTTTAAGCTCTGCCTGAATCATTCTGCCCGGTTGAGATGCCTGATCAATCTCGGCTACGGCATAAAATTTAGGAGGTAAAACATGCGCGAGAATAATCGATTGATAACGCGTCGGCAACATCGCTTCGCCTTGATTCCATAATACCGCAATTGCCAAGCCGGTATCCAATAGTGCCGGATGAAGTGGATAAGCTGTCTGATCTGACAAAAAGTCGTCATGCAAGGCAATTAATGCCTTTAAAGAACGATCATTCTGCCAAAACTGCTGCAGATTCTCCCAACGTGGTCCCCATTGAATCAGACCACTTTGATTCACCGCCGTAAACAATGGATCAGGAGTTACCGTTTCTAAGGGAGAATTCAACTCCAAAAACTTCTCTGCTACTAATGAATTTTTTAGTGCTCGTTTTAGAAAACCAGTGGCATAAAGCTTTAAGCCTGTTTCGCTTTGAGAAAAGATGCGTAACTGATAAAATTCCTCTTGGACACGTAGTTCCAAAGTAACTGCTAATGCCAGCCCATCAATTAACTCCGCTGGAGCTAAGAGTTCTAGTTCGCTAATCTCCCACAGATTTGCCACATCTAAGTAATTCGCAGCTTGATAAATCATGGCAATCCAGGCAGTCCCAGGAATTATCGCTTTTACTCCCGCACGATGCTCCGCCAGCAACCATTCATGCGCCATTAAAAAGCTTTTTTGAAAATAGATCAAATCCGGTGTTACTCTAGTAACTGAATCAATGAGTGAACTTTGCGGTTGCTGATTAGGCACATATTTCCCTGCTAGCAGAGGTTTGCCAGAGGTTAATCCCGTGCGTACTGCCATGCCGCTTCCTGCCCAAGCATCCCAGCTTACGGTGAGAACCCTTACTTTACTAATGTTTTGTAAAGCAGCAGCCGTAGCATTTAAAAAAGCATTAGCTGCCGCATAATCAGTCTGCCCTACTCCTCCGGTAAAACTAAAGGTCGAAGAGTACAAGAGTAAAAATTCTGCCTCTGTCGCCTCGGCTAATGAAAGTACCTCTCTGGTACCATTAATTTTGGGGTTTAATACTTTTTCAATCTGCGCTCGCGATTTGGTAAAGAGTAATCCCTCTCCAGCTACTCCAGCCCCGTGAAAGACTCCATCAAGCTTGCCATAAGTATCTTTAACTGCTACAATAACTTCCCGCAGTACATCTTTTTCTGTCAAATCGACCTGAAAGACCTGAATGCTCGCGCCTAATCTTTCTAATTCATTAAAAGTCTCGATTAATTCTACCCATTCCAATCTAGCATCAGCACGCTGCGCATAACTCTTCCATTCTTGACGTGCTGGAAATGCCTGTCGGCTTAATAGTAATAACTTTGCCTGATACTTGCGGGCAAGATCTTTGGCAAGCTCTAAGCCAATTCCGCTTAAGCCACCTGTAATTAGATAGACACCGCCTAGGCGCAAGCTTGGCTGTACTTCGGCTACTGAAAAAGCTTCAAAATCTCTGACAAATCGTCCGGTTTTGCGTAGCAAGACCAAACTCTCGCCACTAATTACTGTTAATTCTCTTTGCAAAACAGTTAACAGTGCTCGGTCACTATTCTCTCTTCTTAATACTGGAAAATCAATTAATTTAACTTTTAAATCAGGAATTTCGGCGGCTAAACTAAAGCAAAATCCAGTCAGACATGATTTCTCTGGTATAATCAAGTTCTCTCCCGCCACTGCAGCCAACTGCGAAGCTACTACTAAAAGATCGATATTAGAAAAATGCTTACTGGTAGCAATGACTTTGCCTAATGCAAATAGGGTATATAAACCTTCATCTAAAACCCGAGCTGCTTTGGTTTCATCTATAATAGTTAAATCACTATATAACCAGAGAAATATAATTACTTCTGGTAACTTGGCTTGCTCTTTTAACAAATCAAAGAGTTGCTCAAGATCCTCTTGCGAGTCGGTTCGAATGGTAAATAAATCCTCAGCAAGCTTGCTGAAATTCTTGCCAATTCTTACCCGAATCACACTCTCAAAAGAACTCAAATACTCTTCTAATTGTGAAGTTAAACCTAAAGCATCTTCAAAAACCAAACAGCTTTGTTTAAACTCAGATGACCTTTTGGCTTGAGTCAACATTCGGTTACGCCAGACCGGTACTGAAACTAACTCTGTTTCAGTTGGTTTTTCTGTCGTTAACTCAGTTTTACGTACTTCAGGCTCATACCAACAACGAATTCGTTCAAAGGGATATGTCGGTAAAGGAATTCGGTGTCCCTGATTAGAATGATGCATCTTCTCCCAGGGAATTTTATAGCCCACTGACCATAAATCACCTAGAGTATTCAAAAAGCTTGCGTTGCTCGCAAGAGCCTCGACTTTGGGAAGAAGATTACTGGTGAATACTTCTGCACCTAGCGCGCTTTTAACCATGGTCGTAAGTCCAGTCCCTGGTCCTACCTCCAACCAACAATAATCTGTGCCTGTGTGTTGTATTCTTTGAATCCCCTGGTACATCTGTACCGTATTTCGCATCTGCAAAGCATAGTAATGAGGATCAACTGCCTCCGTAGGCATAATCCAATTGCCAGTATAATTAGAGAGATAAGAAATCGTTGGCGTTTGACGTGGTACTGCAGCAATAATCTCTTCCAACTCTGCCATCAATGGCTCAATTAACTTACTATGAAAAGCTCCAGACGTAGCTAGAACTTTAAACTTAATGCCTTGACTTAACAAAGCGGCTTGACACTCTTCCAGTTCTGCCTCAGTTCCCGTTAGTGTACAGAGCTCTTCGCCATTTACTGCCGCAAACTCCGGTGGCTGTTTTAATTCAACTAAAACAGCAGAGATTACTGTTTGCGAAGCGAAAACTGTCATCATTTTACCATTCGTTATCCGTTGCATCAGTTCAGCTCGTTTGGTAATCACCCAAAGTGCATCGGTAAAAGTAAAAACTCCTGCCAAAGTTGCTGCTACATACTCACCCAAACTATGCCCCAGCATTACTGATGGAGTGAATCCCCAAGCTTGCATTAATCGTGCTGTAGCATACTCAGTTACAAAAAGGGCTGGTTGCGTAAGTCGGGTCTCTTGTAATAAAAGGCGTGCCTGCTCAAGTTCATCTGCTGCTGGATAAATAACTTTCCGCAAATCCAAACCAAGTAATGGTTTTAGAAAGATTGCCGCTTGGTCTACGAGCTCACGAAAGACTTCATATGTTTCGTAAAGCTCCCGTCCCATCTGGGGATATTGTGCTCCCTGCCCCGGAAAAAGCCAGACTGCTCTCGGTGTTAAGGAAGCCTTTTTCACCCGAGTTCGCTGAGGTTTCAATAATGCTTCCCGAAGCTCAGCAAGATTTTTTGCCACCAATGCTTGACGCACTGAAAATTCACGTCGCCCTTGCTGTAAAGTGTAGGCAAGATCAGTTAAGGAAAGCTCCGGATTTTCTGTTAAATAGTTCGCTAAATTATGCTTCATCTGCTCTAATGCTGCTTCACTTCGTGCCGCAAGTGGCACTAGTTCCCACGCTTGGCTTTGATTTTTACTGTAGTTTGCTAATGGCGCTTCTTCTAAAATGACGTGGGCATTTGTCCCGCCGACTCCAAACGAACTAACTCCAGCCCGACGCGGTGTTTCGCTCTGCCACGCCAAACCCTGTGTTGGAATGAAAAACGGTGATCCTTCAAGTTTCAAATGTGGATTCAGCTGCTCACAATACAATTGTGGTGGTAAGTAGCGATTCTTTAAAATTAAAATTGTTTTAATTAAACTAACAATTCCTGCTGCGGTACTGGCATGTCCCAAATTTGCTTTCACTGACCCTAAAGCACAATAGTGCTGTAAGTTGCTCTCTCTTCCAAAAACTTCACCAAGTGCACGGAACTCAATCGGATCTCCTAATGCTGTTCCAGTACCATGAGTCTCCAGATAACCGATACTTTCTGCGGAGATATCTGCCGCAGCTAATGCCATCGAGATCGCCATACTTTGACCCGCACTCGCCGGAGCAGTAAAGCCTGCTTTCTGTGCACCATCATTATTTACCGCACTACCACGAATCACAGAATTAATCGTATCACTATCTTTCAAAGCATCTTCGTAACGTTTTAAAACAACCACTCCAACTGCTTCACCAAAGACTGTCCCCGCTGCTGCAGCATCAAAAGGTCGGCAGTGACCATCAGGGGAAGTAATACTTCCCTGATGGTTCTCGTAGCCAGTATAATGTGGAAAAGATACTGCCACACCACCTGCTAATGCTAAATCCGACTGATAATTAAGCAGATTTTGACAGGCAAGATGTACTGCCACTAGAGAAGAGGAACAAGCTGTTTGGACATCAATCGCCGCTCCAGTACAGTTTAGTTTATAGGCAACACGTGTCGCCAGATAATCTTTATCATTGGAGACTAAAAGCTGCAAACCTTCTGCTCCACCTAGCTTGGTTTCATCCACTTGAAGATTAGTAAAGAGATAAGTTGGTAAATGAGTCGCTGCATAAACGCTAATCCAGCCAGGATATTTCTCCGAATCATAGCCTGCCTGTTCCAAAGCCTCCCAGGCAGTTTCCAGAAATAATCGTTGTTGCGGATCAATCTGAGCTGCTTCTGCTGGTGCATATCCAAAAAAGGCGGCGTCAAACCATTCCGGACGTTCCAGCATCGGTTTAGCTTTAACGTAATTATCCTTTTTAAAAGTTGCTTCAGGAACCCCGGCCGCACGCAACTTCTCCTCTTCCAGTCTCGTAATCGACTCCACACCATTAACTAAATTAGCCCAAAATTCTGCCAAATTATTTGCCCCAGGAAATCTCCCACTCATTCCAATAATCGCAATTGAATCTCTCAAGTCATCCATCAGCCTCGCCCCGCTTTCAACCGTTGCATTCGATCTTTCATCCGCTCACGCTGTTCGCTTAAGTTTGATTCTTCTTGATTAACCGCTTTGGCTACCGGCTGTTCTAACGTCAGTTCATTAATAAACTCTGACAAACTATTAATAGTTGGATGCTCAAAAATATCCAATACCGAGAGCTCAACCTGTAAATTCTGTCGTACTAAATTAGCTGCCTGTACTGCCAGCAACGAATTTCCACCCAGATCAAAAAAGTTCATTGCTGGATTGGCATCGGCTACTTCAAGCAGTTCACTAAAGATCTCGCTTAAGATCTGCGTTGTTCCATTTTCAACTACTTTAATGGATTTATTGACCAAGTTTGGCTTTACTTGAGGCTCTAGTTTAAGCGGGGGTGCAGTCTCCTGCCATTCTTCCAGCTCGCAGACTGCGGCAAGCTCGCCAGCCTCTTTTACCAACCAAGCTCTAATCTCTGCAAACTTCGCTTGACGTTCTGTTTTACTAAGAGTTACTTTAGTACTCCTAGCAGGCTCAACTTTTTCAGCCGTAGCTGCAGTTTGTTTTAATAATTCAATCATTGAGACCAAAGGGGCACTTTCTTTAATCAACGCCGCTTCCGTCATATCTGTAGCATTAATTGCCCCACCCAAGAGACAATGCAGATACTTATGTGAAGTTTTTAACTTAAATAAATTCGCAATCCGCTCAAATTGCAATGCCCCAATCTGGCAGAGTCCGAGTTCTTCGGTGGTTGCTGCTGATTCCAGAAGATGACTGATAATTCCAGCTTCCATCAGACAGAAGCTCTCGGCATAATCACCATAGATTGGTTCAATTGCCTCCAGATCTGCAATTAAGAAAATCGCAAACGCCGCACTATTAAAGATAGAAATGTTCGCTCCCTGAAAGAGCTCGGCTGGCATATTTGCTGCTACGTTCAGGCACTTCAAGGTATGCTCCACTGGATGATAATAGTAGATACCACCTGCCAGATCGGCGACTTGGTTTGGCTTCAGATAAAGATAAGCCTGAACTGGATAGAGTCCTCCTGCCGAACTGTACAACTCTTTGGTCAATGGATAACCAGTAATTTTACGATGACGCAGCCGACCTAACAACCGTCCCAAAGCTTCACTTGCAACTGGAGTGGCTTTAAAACTGCGATAACTTCGCCGCTCTAGAAAACGTTCCAGCATATCTTCTTCATTAGAGTCATCTAGCCTAATACTTGAGGCAAACTCTTCCTGACGCAAGCCGGGCTTGGCTAATTTGAAAGCCAACCGTTCGGTAGGATCATTAACCATCTGCTTAGAAGTATCTGACTTCAACTTTTCCTTCAAGCACACTAAGGCTCTAAATTGATCCTGGTGTGGCATAACATTTACTCTTTGAACTGCAGGATGCTTTTCGAGAATTGTCTGTAGCATTAACTTTTGATTTTCAACTCCCGCAACAGACAAAGGATTAGCCTGTTCAAACCCTAATAGCTCAAGACTACCATCAGGAAGTCGTCTAGCTTTCAAGGCAGTCTTGATTATCTGGGTATTTTCAGTCGCTAATCTCAATGAGCTTGCTGCTTTAAGCGTCTCTCCCAGTAAAACCAATCTTCCAGTTGCCCAATCCGGACAGCTACGACCCGCTTCATCAACTACCATCAATTCAGCTTGGGTAAAAGTTTTACCTAGAT
>JBFYZC010000283.1:0-3618 GCA_041309705.1 Bacillota bacterium
TACTAGGGATTTTTCGCGAAGATAAAATGAAATAGATCTTTCAGAAAGTATAGTCTTTAACGGAAAAATCTCCCCACTACTTCTTTCCCAGATAATCCTTGAAAGTAGCACACTCCCGCACTACTTGTTGATAATACTTGGTCGAGGCATACTTATCCTGTAACAACGCAAAATAATCTGCCAGCTCTTTGCCATCATCTTTAAACTCATCATACCAGGAAAACTGAGTTTTACATGCCGCTGCCATAAAGATACATTCCGCTGCCAGTTCAGAATCTTTGGTTGCCAGAGCGGCTCGCAAATAATACTCCAAAGCAATCTTACGCTGTTGACGCTGCCACAGACCTGCCGAGTTCTCCAGTCGCTGCTGCAATCCCTGATATGGTTCAAAATCAAAGAGATCAAAAGTGTAGATTCCTGATGAGCCAATTAAATTTTCATGATATGCCCAGAAAGGACTATGAAAAAATCCATTCGCAATCTGGTAGTAACAACGGTCTGCCTGCTTCGGATCAGTGGTGGCTAATTGCTCTAATTTCGCTACCTGGCGGGTGAAATCAAGCTTGGTATAGTGAGTAAAACCCTGCTTCGGATAAGCATACAACCCTGTTTTGGGATTATAATAATTCTTCGCAAAACTGGTACGAATCTGTCCGTAATAACCTTCATCCCAAGCTTTACTTATCTTCTGCCAGTAACCACTAGAGACTCTCGTGAAACTCGCCAAAGCCAAAGTGAATTTCTTAGCTTTCAGTAAATTCGTTCCTTTAATTGCATACAGATCATCCAGGTTATACTTCAGCTTACTAGTCAAAACCTGCTCAAAACGTGTCTGATTCTGCCGGCTGATCAAGGCAATCAATTGATCCAAATCCTTCGCTTCAAAAACTCGTGCTAATAAATCATCAGTCATACAATCTGCTTTTGCCAGCGCCAAGTAGCCTTTGACCTGATCTCCTGAGGCAAAATATTTCTGACCCAGCAAAGCATAGCAAGATTGACGCAGATTCTCCAGATTGTTCTGTGGTTCTTTCAGACTATCCAGCCAAGTCAAACTTTCACACCAAGCTGCCTCAATCTCTGGGGTGAGTCTTTGATTCGCTGCAACTAAATTCAAGTTCTGCAACAATTTAATCTGCTGTTTCAGATTGGGTTTAACATTCTGTTCCTGCTCTGCCTGGAGTAATGCCTGCTCAGCTTTTTGGGGCTGTTGCTCTAAAAGCTTCAGATAGCCTAGTGTCGCATACCAAAGCGCTGGTTGATGTACCTTGGTCTTATCAATACCCTCAATAAATTTGCCTATCTCTCGTGTGTACTTTAGTAACGATTGCTGCTGTTCCAGTAGTTCTTGATTCTTAGTCTTAAAAAAGAACGCGCTAGTGAGATATTCTCGTTCGAGACGATTGATCAAACGTACCAATAAAACCTCTAAACGGGAGGACTTTGGTTCTAGCGCATAGATCTGTTGCAACGGCTCGAGACTAAACCGTTCTTCCTTTAAATCCCGTAAAAACCATAACGTCGCCTGACGATGCTTACTACTAGCCGTCATCTGCAACATCTGTTGCCAGACCTTTTCAGAAGGAAGTTTAAAATCCAGATAAGCCTCATCCATCATTACCACTTTTTGATCAAAGACTTGCGCCGACTGGACTAACGCCTCGGCTGTTCTCCCTAATTCTTGCATTGCACCTAATTTATGACGTAAGCTCCAGTCCAAAACAACTCCTTCTGTTCCAAGCTTGGTCATCCCTTGATAGTAATTCAAACAAGCCTGATACTGCTTGGCATAATGCGCCAGACGTACTAATTGATAACCATAGCGCAACTTCAAAAATTTCGTCGTCTCCGCTTGATACTTCTCTTCTCCTTGAACCATCAGCTGCCGCATTGGTTCTGGTTGACGACGCTTCTCTAATTCTTCTGGTTCAAAGTACCAACTGTCACCTGTGGTAACATAAGGTTCGCATAGTTTCGCATAGCGCAGATAATTCAAGGCAGGTAGATCATTTTTCGTCAGACCCTGCCAATTTTTTCCCTTGCTTATTGCCCGAGCGATCTCTTCCACTTCATTCCCGGACAGTTCATAGATTAATTTCTGCAAATTCTCTTTGGAGATTCGCTTCTGAAAAAAGTTCTCCCATTCCTGCAAATTTAGACTATTACGGCTTCCCAGCAGATTTTCATCATATTCATACTCACCAGACTGGTTGGCAGCATCGTAATAATATTTTTTAAATAATGAATCATTCGCCAAATCCGACTGAAAAAAAGTCAGATACCCTTCTAGATAGCTTGGTGACCAACCACAGGCTTCCACTTTGGGTTTTGAGTTAAAAATAATTACCAGACTAATTAAAAGTATTAAAGATCTTCTCCAGTTGCGCACTCTTAAACCTCCTCAGATTCATCGCATCTAAATGATAAAAAGCAAGATTAACTGATTTTTCCCGTTTTAACTGCTGCTTGATTAATTTCGCAGACTCTAAGCAAGCCTGATAAGTTGCGGCTTCAAAGCGCAAAGTATCACCCTGATACAACTGGGTCTGATGCAGATAAATATCCTCTTGCACCTGATAATAATGCTGGGTTAATTTTCGAAAAGCAACTCCTTGTAAATCCGTCTCCGCAAAACCATTCACCAGACCAATAAAACGTTTCTCCTGAAAGATCACTCCCCACGAATAAATCGGCAAAACTACATCCAAAGATAAGGGATAATCTTTTAATCTCCCCAAATAAGCAGCCCCAACCTTTGGATCAAGAATTGAATTACTGGTATCATAATCAGTTAAGGCTGACATATTGTAGAACATCAACATCCCGCGTTTTACCGGTGGTACTCCAGTCTGCTCAGGATATTTAATCTGATGCAGGCGAATCGTCACCGAAAGCTCTGTCTGCTCTGCTAATTGTTCCTTGATTAACTGCAGTAATGAAAAATACTTCGCGCGGGTAGTTTTTGTCCAGTCACAATCAAGTTGCAGCTCATTCACTCTGCTAAGCTTGCTTTGCTTACACATACGTGTTAATTTCTGCACCATCTTGGTGGCTAAATCTGGCATCATCTCCAGCGAACTCTGCTCCAAGACCTGATTAGTGATAAAGACAGTTGGGACAATCTCCACTTCTTTCGGGAAAGGCGTCACCACCCGTAACTCAGAGACTGGCGCTGGTTTACCCTGCCAGACAACATCATAAAACTTTAGATAAACTCGCTTGATCTTCAGATCACGCAAAGCAGCACTTTCGGCTGGTTTTAATTCAAAAGTTGACTTCCAGTAGTAGAAGCTCCGCCCCACCAGTCGCGGCGGTTGCAGCAGACAACCTCCCAAACAAAAGAGACTTAATCCCAAGCAAATCATGCGGGTCATTAATTTCATTAAGCAATAGCTCCATTCCTGCTAAGATTATGGTACTGCCGAAAATGGTTCGTCTTGCTCTGCGTGATACTTATTACGTACAAATTGAGGGCGTTTTTGCGACGGATTCAACCAGAGCTTGAAAACACGCTCTTTTAACTCTTCATCCCGAGACTCTGCCACTCGCTTACGAAACTGCACCCACAAATCTTCTCTGATTAAAGAATATCTTCCTGGTAAAAGCTTCAATCTTTGA
>JBFYZC010000284.1:0-4852 GCA_041309705.1 Bacillota bacterium
CAGCTGGAGTGGTTACCAATATTGAGGTCTGTGGCGAAAGTGGGGAGTTAGTTACCCCCAACTGTATTGATCTGCAGTACGAAACATTCCTAGCAGGTATGGAACCAACCACTTATTGTAGCTTACACAGTGATGGCTCCGAACTCCAGAATCCTGATGGTACAGAGCCGGATGGCAATGCTGATCCTGATGCCACTGAATCCGGGCAACAAGAAGGTGGACTCAACGGATTTTTAAATAACTTATTAAATGGCAAAAAGAAAAAACAAGTTACCGTGCGCGTCTGCACTGAAAGCAACATGCTCGCCTCGCCCAACTGCCCCGCTGGTCAAGTGATCAATGAGACCTTCGAAGACGGCAGCCAACCCCAGAATGTCTGTACCATGCATACTGGCAAGAACTAAAAATAAAGCTGTTTTGGAGCAATCCAAGACAGCTTTTTCTTTATCACAACCAAGCATGACGCTTCTCAGTTAACAATCCACACTAAACTCCCCAATAATCTGGTCTTCAGTAAACGAAACTTTTTCTCGTTTTTTCAAGTAATTTTAAACCGATTTTTGAAACAAATTACTAGTTTTTACGTTATACAACACGATATTAACTCAACCAAATTTTACAAACTTATTTTTAGCGGTTGAGTTCGGGATACATATACCTTGACAGGAGGACAGTTCATGCCAACAACCTATGGAACTCGTAGGAAAAACGTTTCAAATCCTTTTTACAAAAGCCTCTGGTTTATTATCATTGCGGCTTTGATTGGAATTATGGCTGGTGGAGTAGTCTTACTTTACATCATGACTGATGACACCATCGTTGAGCTCAAACCCGCCAAACAAGCTTCGATCATCTATGATGTTAATCACAAAGAGATCTGTCGTTACTATGTAGAGAACCGAATTGAATTAACACCAGACAAGATGCCGGAGAATATCAAGAAAGCGATCGTCAGTGTCGAGGACTCACGCTTCTATGAACATTTCGGCGTCGATCCCAAGGGTATTGCTCGTGCAGTTGTAACTGACATCGTCAATATGGACTATACTCAGGGCGCAAGTACGATCACCCAGCAGTTAGCCCGTAACGTCCTGCTGACTCACCAAAAAACAATGTCCCGTAAGTTTCAGGAGATCTTCCTTGCAATGAAAATCGAGCAGGGTTACACCAAGGATGAGATTCTCACCCGTTATCTAAACCAAATCTACCTTGGCAAAGGTCTCTATGGAGTCGAGACTGCTTCACGCTATTACTTTGGCAAGACAATCTCCGAATTAGAACCACACCAGATCGCAGTGATTGCCGGGTTACCGAAGAATCCTAATGGTTACTCACCTTTTGATAATCCAGAAAGAGCTCTCGAACGTCGCAACGTGGTCATAGGGAAGATGGTTGATGGAGGGATTCTCACCGCCGAACAGGCTGAAAGCTACAAGAAAAAACCACTCGACCTTGGTCAGCCACCTAAAACTAAAAAACGCGCGGCTTACTTCCGCGACTATGTCTCACGACGCTTAAGGCTTAAAAACATTATTCCCGAAGAAAAACTAACCACTGGTGGTTACAAGATTTATACCACGATTGATGTTAAAATGCAGGATGCTGCCGAAGCCGCCGTCGAAACTCTGGTTGGCGGTGCTCCGGACAAGTATGGTGTCTTGCAGCCCCAGTTATCACTGGTCGCAATCGATCCCAAAACCGGCTATATCAAAGCAATGATTGGTGGACGTGATTTCAATAATACCCAGTTAAACCGTGCCACTCGTGCTTATCGTCAACCTGGCTCAACCATTAAACCTTTTGTCTATACCGCCGCAATTGACTTGCGCAAATATTCACCCAGCTCCATTGTGGTTGATGAGGAAGTCTCCTTCCCACCTGACAGCCCCAATGGCTGGAAACCAAAAAACTACGATCTGCAGTATCGTGGCAACATCTCCCTCCGTCATGCACTAGAGATGTCCGTCAATACCATTGCGACCAAACTGGTTTATGAGGTCACTCCCAATAAAATTATTGAATACGCCCAAAAAATGGGGATCAATAGTTTTGTCTTAGATAAAAAAGGCAAAAATGATATCAACCTACCCTCACTAGCGTTAGGTGGTTTAACCCAAGGAGTTACTCCGCTAGAACTAACTGCCGCTTATACTCCCTTGGCAAATCAGGGCATCTACTCTGAGCCAATTGGAATTCTCTCCGTTAAGGATTCTGCTGGTAATACCATCTATGAAGAACGTTCGCAAAAAAAATCAGTTCTGTCTGCGGAGACTGCCTATGTGATGACCGATATGATGCGTGGCGTAATCCAGCGTGGTACTGGTACTCCTGCCAATATCCAACGTCCCGCCGCTGGCAAAACTGGTACTTCCAGTAACTATACCAACGCTTGGTTTGTTGGTTACACCCCTGATCTCGTCGCTGCAGTCTGGATTGGGAATGATGCACAAAGTAAGCCCGTAAAGATTGATGGCAAAACTGTTAGTAGTTCTCGTTCGGCTCAAATCTGGGGCACTTTCATGAAAAAAGCTTTAGCAGGTACTCCGGTGACCGACTTCACTCCACCAGCTGGAGTTGCTACTAATATTGAGGTCTGTGGCGAAAGTGGCGAGTTAGCTACCCCCAATTGTATTGATATTCAGTACGAAACCTTCCTATCTGGTATGGAACCAACCACTTATTGTAGCTTACACAGTGATGGCACAGAACTCCAAAATCCTGATGGTACAGAGCCTAATGGTGACACCCCCGATCCCAATGCCACTGAAGCCGGACAACAAGAAGGTGGTATTAATGGTCTTTTCAATAACTTATTAAATGGCAAAAAGAAAAAACAGATTACCGTGCGCGTCTGCAGTGAAAGCAACATGCTCGCCTCGCCCAACTGTCCTGCTGGTCAAGTGGTCAACGAGACCTTTGAAGAAGGCAGCGAGCCCAAGAACGTCTGTAATGTACATACTGGCAAAAACTAAAAAGAAAGCTGTTTTGGAGCGATCCAAGACAGCTTTTTCTTAATTTAATGCCCTTTATGCTTTTCTTTCTTCTTTTGCTGTTTCAAACGAAACTTTTCAACCGCTTGCGCTTCTCTCCACGCCTTATTTTGCTGCTGACGCTCCTTTTTCGCTGTTTCATACTGCAAACACAAGGCTTGCTGTGCTTTCGTGCCGATTCCTTTCGTCTTCAACTCACTCTCAATCTTTCTTCTCATCCTTTTAGGGTTAATCTTTATAATTTCTTCACTAGCTGCTAATAATTTTGAACTGAATTGCAGTTCAAAATAGTGCTTGTTAATATAAGCATAGATTTCATAATCTTTAGGTTCGGCACCAAAAACCACTCGTGCTGCTTCGTACTCTCCTTCAGTTGAACGTTCAAAAACCCCTACCCAAAAGGGCTCTTCAAAGAAAACTGTTAATTTAACTTGCATTGGACTACCCCTCTCTTAATAGCAGGAAATGGACATCCCGAGAGAGGATGGGAAGGTTACTGACATCTAAAAGATGCGTCTGGACTACCAACCAGCACTGTGTTTTTATTCCTGCATTTTTAGATACTTTTCCTTCTTGGATTATATCATAAATTTTCAGATAAACCAAATTCCAAGTAGATTAAACAAATACCCAATAATAATAATCCCCAGGGTTACAATTCCGACGAAGATTACTAACAATTTGGTTTTGACCACTTTCTTTAAAAGAACAATCGACGGCAAGGATAATGCGGTCACCGCCATCATAAACGCTAATACGGTTCCAATTCCCACCCCTTTGGCAACGAGCGCTTCCGCAATAGGCAATGTCCCGAAAATATCGGCATACATCGGCACACCAACTAAAGTGGCAATCAGTACTGAAAAAATATTCTGTTCACCTAAGATGGCTGATATAATACTTTCGGGTATCCAATTATGAATTGCCGCCCCGATTCCTACCCCAATCAAAATATACAACCAAACCTTCTGAAGGATTGTTAAGACCTGATCTTTAGCAAAAGAGAGCCGCTCTTTTCTGGTCATTTCTGGAGCATCAACCTCAACCAACTTATTCTTAAACACAAAAGATTCTACGTACTTTTCCAACTTCAACTTGCTGATGATCGTTCCACTGATTACTGCCAGAACAATCCCTACCACTACATAAGATATAGCGATCTTCCAATTAAAGATACTGGCAAGTAACAGAACCGATGCTAGGTCAACTAATGGCGACGAGATCAGAAATGAAAAAGTGACACCAATGGGTAACCCTGCACTCGTGAACCCAATAAACAACGGAATTGATGAACAGGAACAAAAAGGAGTCACCGTCCCTAGCAAGGCTCCTAAAAGATTCGCGCTCATCCCATTAAATCGACCCAGAATCTTCCGGGTTCGCTCAGGTGGAAAGTAGCTCTGCAGATAAGAGATCCCGAAAATGAGCACAGTTAGCAAGATAAAGATCTTCACCGTATCATACAGAAAAAAATGAACACTGCCACCTAGTCTCTCATTTATTCTTAACCCGAAAACCTTTTCTACCAGTAATTGCACTAATTGGAACAACCATTCCATCTTCAGTAGTTGATTATTCAAGGTTTCAAAGAAAACTTTAATGAAGCTCATCAACTACAGCAGCCTTTCCCACAATCACAGCTGCAACTGCCCGACTCACCCTGTAAATACTTTTTCAACTCCTCTTTATTGGGCACACGACCAGAAACAAGCACTTTTTCACCAACTACCAAAGCCGGGGTGGACATAACTCCATAAGCCATAATCTCTTGCAAATCCGAAACCTTCTGTACAGTCGCCCCAATTCCCAATTCATTAGCAGCTTCGGTTACCAATTTAGCAAGCTTGGTACAATTCGCACAA
>JBFYZC010000285.1:0-3992 GCA_041309705.1 Bacillota bacterium
TACTAAGGATTTTTCACGAAGGTAAAATGAAATAGATCTTTCGGAAAATATCTACAACTATAATTTGGCATTAAATTTATTAGAATAGACAACTTTAATCTGAAAATCATACTTTGGAAATTGAGCTCGATTCTTCATTCCAATCTCGCAATTAGAAATTTCTTCCTGACTTAAAAGCAATTGACGTGCTTCTTCGACTTGTTTTCCTTTAACTAATTGACGAATTTTCTTTTCATTCATAATGCCGCGAATCCAGCCACGACCAGAAAGAATCAGCCACTTCTCTTCTCCAGCTCCAGCCATTACTGAAACCGAAAGTAATTTGATTCTTTTACTTAATAATTCGAAATTTGGTGGCACAATTTGTGCCTGCTCACTGGAGAGAAACTTGTAGATCGTATTCATTGAGACTACCGTGGCAGTAGTTCGATAATGTAACCGAGTTTGCAATCTCTTACTCTCAGCATTCAGCTCTGGTTCATTAGTAAGTTTGATGACATCAAGCTTTACTAACTCCGGCAGAAAAAGTTGTTTCTGACCAACTGAAGCACGAATTTCATCATTCGCAATCAATTTCATCTGATTTCGCGCTTCAGTCTCTGCTTTTAAAAGATCATCCTCAGTTACTACAGCAACTTCTTTATCAACACCATTCTTGGTAGCAGAAAGATTAACTACCTTTAAGGTTCGTGCTAAATTCCCTTGAATATTAGTAATTGTGCGAGAAGGAAGATTACCTTTGACTCCCTTTTCGAGCGCAACAATTCCAACATTGGCACGACCATAATTTTCACCAAAAGAGATTCCCAAATGAATCGTCATTGTTTTTTTGGGTACTAAAAGATTGGTTTGTGTTGCAAATTGCACATTTTGATTACTATAAACAATCGTGCCCTTCGGCACAACTATTGCCTGTTTGGTGCTATTAATAAAAGTAATTTTCCCAGTTGCTTCAGTTACACCGACTTTCTTCAAACCAGTAGTCGGAATCTGCACGGTAATACTGCCTTCCTTAGTTACAATCTCTGCCGGAATCATTCGCTGGGCAATCTGATTTTCACTAAACTCCGGACTAATTCTGGCATGTACCTTTAATTCTAGTTCTTCTTCTTTGGGATAGATTATTATGGTTGCTTTTGGCTGCAAAAACCACCAGAAAGCTACTGCCAAAGTGAAGCAGGTCACTGCGATTGCTAATAACAAACCACCTTGGTGTTGAAGCTCTATTTTAGGAAAAAGTCTTGGAACTCTAGATACAGCAAGCGTGGTGGGATTCTCTACTTCGACTCGTAGCGAATGATCAGAATCAACCTTAACCAATTGGTCATTTAAAACCTCGATTACTGGATAATCTTCGAATTTTTCAGTTTCAGCATCAATAATATTGACGATTAACTCCTCGGTTGGCTGCTGCTTGTTAAAATTTTCTTCAAAAATATTAATTCCCATTCCACGAGCTAACTCTTGCAACTGCTGATCCGCTGTTTTCAGATAGAGTTCTTTCTCTTTCTCTTCAGCATAAAATTTCAACAGTCTCAAATTAACGCCATTTAACATCCTTATTGCTTCGATCGGACAATCCAGAATAATCTTCTTTTCATTAGCAGTAACCATTTCTTGTACTAATAATTCAATATTCTTATCCAGACTCACTCTAACTATTTGGCTACCCATTAATTTAGATTCACTCCTTTGGAGATTAAAAAATTCTTTGCAGAAAAAATGTTCAATTTTTTATAATCTCTACTGATAAGCTACGCTCTTTAAAAATAATTAACAAAAGAAGTATTATTGCAAAAAGAAAGAGCATTGCCAAAGTCACGATTCCCGAATCATTGACCAAGAGTGCTACGATTCCAGTAACTGTCATTCCTGAAAAGCCTTGCATGATTGCTGGATATTTCTCAAACAACCAGGCTAATCGTTTAGCTTGGGTACGATAAATAATTGGTACACTTAGCATGATCGCCAGCAGAATATAGGTCCAAATGCTAAAGTTAATTAGACGTGCATTTAATCCCCACTTACGTATGATTAATTCGATCAAAACTCCAAAACCATTATTTTTTAGTGCAATTAATAACTGCCCAAAATGAGTAATCAAATTACCGCTCAGATAAAAATCCCAAAGACCAATTAGTACTAAGAGTCCAATTACTGCAGCTGCTAACCTGAGTATCTCTTTTAGTTTTACAGCACGATTCAACCAGAGATAAGTAGCATAGCCCAAACCGAATAAAGCCGTGATTCCTCCCCCAATATTTGCTCCAAAACTGGGATGTGCAATTAAAACTGTAATTATTAATAAAAACCACCAGAGGAGTGAGGAATATTTCTCTTTAAACCATTTAAAATTCAAGGAGATAACTGTGAAATATGATCCCAGCAGCAGACCTAGATATTCATTACCAATTCCGTAAAATCTAGCTCAAACTACCGCATAGTAGCCCATAAACGAAGTTAAGTCCGCTCTGCCATTAAGTAATCCATCACATAAAATTGAGCTTAGTATAAAGATACTAATCAAATTCAGTCTTTTTAAAAAATCTGATTGCGCTAGAAAACAGATTACACCATAAACCAGAGCTGATATTCCAAAAGTAATTCCAAGCACGCTCCAGTAGTTAATCGGATTATAATAACTCTCCCAGAGAAAGACTCCCGGAAAGGTTAGTAGCCACAAAAAAAGATTTGCCGAAATTTTATAAAGTAGTGACTTTTTATGGTAGAAAAATAATCCCAAAATACTCACTATAATAAGTGCAATTAATGAATAGACATATGTAGTTAATAACGGCCAACGTATTTTATAATTTTCAACTAATTTTGATGCATCAAGCAACAGATTATTAAACGAAACCGGCTTTACCTTTAAAACTCTGCCACTCTCGTAATTTTGCTGCACGCCCAAGAAATCAAGGATGGTTACCGGAAGATCATTTAGCGTAATTAATCCAGTTCTTCTAGTGCTACTCGAGAAGAGTAAACCATTTTTAAAAACTGAACCACTTAAACTAACAATCCCTAATCTTGCTTCAGGCTCATATTTTTCAAAGGGCGGCAGAGGACTAACCAGCACGACCAGTGTCTCTTGACGATTAACTTGGTTTAAAATCTTTCTTAATAACTGATTATATTCTTGTAAGACTGTTTGGCGATAATCTTGGTAGCGTGCTAGACTCAAATAAGCACGAAAAGCCTCGATTCGTTCAAAATCACCTAAAGTAACCAGAGTTACTGCTGCTTTCTTTTGAAACTCATCTAACTTGTCTAAAATCACTTCAGGATCAGAACGTTTGCCAAACGGAAATTTCGGATCATGAGCTAAGGTGGTAATTCCTAAGGCACCATAATCAATCCTACCTTTTTCATCAATTAACATTGCTGCACTGGTACGATTGAGAAGCTCTGCATCAAGATTGCCAATCGCTGCTGTTTGCAAACCCGCTTGATGCAAGCTCCGACCAAAGAGACCAATCTTCTCAAGATTGCTAGAATTATTTAATTGTATTAATTTCCCCAGACCAATATGTGCTGCTGCGCTAGGAGGAAGATGTGCACCCGTGTATGTATAAAAAATCTTAGCAACAGAATTTTTTTGAAATTCTTCCTTTGTGTCATAAATCTGACCATTGATCTCTTCGGTAGTCTTTAGCAAAGTACCACTATTAAAGGTATAATAAATCTTACTTAAATTAATCGGATCACTTAAATTAGTGGTGATAATTCCGGTGGCACCATTTGCAAAAAAACTACGTAATACTGGACTGTTGACAATCTCATTCTCAGTCAAACGCGGAATATCTAAAATTAAAACTTTGCGGGTTGCTTGTTTAGCCGAAACAGAAGAGTTTACGACCAATAACAATATAAACATTATAAACAGTATCCTGTTTAGATACTGCTGGCGCAAGCGCTCCACCTCTTTCTTTTTTTTATATATTTTCCAAAAGATCTAATTCATTTTATCTTCGTGAAAAATCCTTAATGCT
>JBFYZC010000286.1:0-2643 GCA_041309705.1 Bacillota bacterium
TTGTTTATAGACATAGTTATTTATAAATCATTTCAGTATTGGGAGGAGTTTATCTATTCAAAAACTGGTAAAAAACCAGAATATTCTAAAGAAGATTATGCTATAAAAAAGATGAAAGATAATTGGTATTTTTTGAAAGTTGACCGATGAGATAGTTTGCTAGATTAATTCCCCCAGCCATCAAAGCCTTCGTGCCGCGATGGCTGACTTTTTTAAAAATTTAGTGCTTATTCTCGATTCAGAAATAACGCTAGTAATCATGCACCATCTTGTGGAAGTGAGATACGGGAGGCGAGAGGTAAGAAATATTTTGACGTTGAGGATTTTCAATTTTTATCATTTAATAAAACAAAAGTTCTTAGATGTAAACTATCTTAATGACATTTGTAAATTAATCAGTTATAATGGTGATATATGGAAAATGAGATAAATGTAGATTTACGAAGCATTTAAAAGAAAATGGAGGAGTTTGGAAATGAGTTTTTTTGAACGTAAGATATCGGCAATTAAAGTAAGTGAGTTGGAGATTCGCCCGTATGAGATTTTAAACCTGCTAGAATTAAGAATTGAGCAGAAAGTTAATGATCACGTACGGGTTTATTTGTCGGGTGAGTTAAGAAATGGTGTGGGTGAGAAACGCGAGCAGTATGTAATCGAGACAGAGGCAGAGCAGAAGCTGGAGATTAGTTATCAGGGTAAGCCGCTCTTTGTTGGTCTGGTCACTGATCTGCAAGTAAGCTTTGCCAATAATCTTTATTTATTAAAAGTAGAAGCGTTATCAGCTACTTGTAATCTGGATTTGAAACAAGAAAAGAATTCTTTCCAGGATGAGCAGCTTGGGTATGAAGATATTTTGAAACAGATTAAAGCTAAGTATCGTGGCATGGAGATTATGGATGATCTCACCAAAGGAAGAAAGATTGAGCGTTGGCTCTTGCAATATCAAGAGACTGATTGGGAGTTTTTGAAACGGCTGGCTTCACATTTTCAGACGGTTTTGTTGCCTTATGCCCATCGTGAACAGGCAAAATTAGCTTTCGGAATTCCAAAAAACAGTAAAGAAACCAGTGAAGAGGAGCTAGAGAATATCTTCTATCGGGTACAGAAGCGGCTGCTTGCCTTTCGTGAGCTTGCTGCGAATGCTCCAGAGCAGAAGCTGCAAGAACAGGATTTTCTCTGTTATGAGGTGGAGAGTTATCAACCTTTAGAATTAGGTGATCCGGTAACTTTTAAAGGTAAGAAACTGCTAGTCTATCAGGCAACTGCACTGTTAAGAGATGATCTGTTAGTCTTTAATTATCTCTTAGCATTTGAGAAAGGTTTCAGTCAGAGAAAAAGCTATCCGCAACAGTTACTGGGCTTATCAATAAAGGGAAAAGTGATTGAGGTGAAGGAGGATCGGGTCAAACTGCATTTAATCGAGATTGAGGAGCAAGAACCACCGAAAGACAAAGCGCGACTCTTCCCTTATGCGACTGCTTATACCGCGATGGGCAATACTGGTTGGTACTGTATGCCAGAGGTCGGCGATCTGGTGAATCTTTATTT
Organism: Bacillota bacterium; assembly: GCA_041309705.1. GTDB lineage: Bacteria > Bacillota > UBA4882 > UBA8346 > UBA8346 > JBFYZC01. Next base: position 1,549 of record JBFYZC010000286.1, read on the forward strand.
CCCAACCAATCAAGAAGAAGCTGCCTTGATTACCTGTTCCTTGCGTGAAGGAGCTTCAGGGAAAGGGAAGATTACTGATCCGAATGTGAAGTATTTCCGTACCAATCATGGTAAAGAGATCATGTTCACTAAGGAAGAAGTGGTGATTACGGTAGAAGATCCCGAGGCAAAGCAGGAGAGCGAGAAAGAAAAGGTAGTGATTCGCCTGCATGAGCAGAAAGGGATTGAGATTTTTAGTAAAGAGGAGATTCATATCGCCACCGAACGAGATCTGACGATGAAAGCTGAGAAGAAGCTCACTATGCAAGCCGAGGAGAGTATTGAGCTGAATTGTAACAGTAGCAAAGTAAAGCTGAATGGCGACCTAGAGTTGAGCGGGAATAGCGTACGGGAACAGTAAAATTTAATATTATTTATGGTAGAGACGTACGGCGGCAGTACGTCTCTGATGAAAGGATGAGCGTGATGAGTGATAGTTATATTGTGGCGGGTGCGAAAGTGAAATGTAGTTTTGGTGAGCAAAGCGTTAGTCTGCAACTTCCACTGGATCATAAAATTTTTATTAATGACAAAGCACAAGCGAATATCATGGATTTTAAGCCAATGCTGAATATTCCTCCGTTTGGAATGTGTGGGAGTATGGCAAATCCTACGGTAGCAGCAGCAACGGCAGCTAATTATGGGCGGTTGCAGAAGATGCCCTGTATTCCGGTGTTAACCATGCCCTGGATTGGCGGAAAAGCTGATCTTTTGCTATCAGGTCAGCCAGCGTTATTAAAATCATCCTGTTTGAACTGCCAGTGGGCGGGGCAGATCAAGTTTGAGGATGACGGGCAGTAGTTGAGGGAAAGGAAGAAAAGAAATGCCAGCAGAGCAGAAACCAGTCACGCAGCTAGCTGAGGAAGTTAGCGAGGAATTTGAAGCTTACGAAGATGAAGCTGCTCCGGATCACGAAGATCATGAGTATGATGAGGAAGCACTGGAGCAGATTCGAGCTGCGAATCAGCAACGCTTAGCAGAACCGGAAGAGCCACGTTTAGCGGATAAGTTTTGGGAAGAAGATTTTCCCAAGAATGCCGAGGAATTGACGGATTA
>JBFYZC010000287.1:0-7093 GCA_041309705.1 Bacillota bacterium
CGCCGTTTCAGCCCTGGACAGAAGTCAACTACTTTCATCAACAGCTGAACCACGGATGGTTAGCTGGTTGACATTTTTACATTGCTTTCAAATATCTTCTTGTGGCTTATTTAAGTCTTCAGTCCAAATTCCTAACTTATCTTTTTTGGCTTGTTCTTCTGCTTCTGTTACCTTTGTTATAAATTCATTGTATTCTATTTTTTCAATTAGTAATTTATCTTTCTGAAGTTTACTAATCTCTTGATTATACCGTTCTATCTCTGGATCATTCTGATCACTTTCAGGAATGCTTAGATCAATCTCTGTAATCGATTGCATTGTACCTGCGGGGCAACATCCCATACGAACAAGATATAAATTTAGGTTGTTTTCACCATCAACTACCCATACATATACTTGTTTTGATTTTGGGTTATTTATTTTAAATGGTTGAAGTATTGAAATAGGAACCAAATAAGCTTTTGGATGATTTTCCATCCATTCATTAATAACTTTATTTATATCTTCTGAAACTGGAGCCCTAAAAAAACCAACACCCATTAAACAATAAGTTGTAGAAGGATCTTTTTTGAGACTACCAAAAATTCCTTCCCAATGAATTTTTGAAGCTAGTAAATTACGGTCTTTACAGATAACCGTTAATGGGATCATAAGAATAACAATGAATAATATTAATATTTTTTTTATCATCGGTTTACCTCTTTAAAAAATGTTTTTAATAATGGTTTTTTGGTTTTGACCATGCCCACGGATGGGCTGGTCAACGGGCTGAAATGGCGTAGAACAAGTAATATACGCAATACGTATATTACCTGATTTTAGAATGATATATGCATTGCATATATCATTCTAAATCAACTAAATATGTGTACTAATTAATTACTCATTCCTCGAGTCGCTTCGCCTTGACAATTAAGATATCCTCAACTGGCACATCATCATGATAACCGGATGATTTGGTAGGGGCAGCGACGATTTTATCCGCGACTTCCATCCCTTCGATCACTTTGCCAAAGACGCAGTAACCAAAGCCTTGCGTTGAGTTATCCCGATGGTTTAAGAACAGATTGTCATTAACATTGATAAAGAATTGTGAGGTTGCGCTGTCAATGACCTGAGTGCGTGCCATGGCAATGGTGCCACGGGTATTAGAGAGCCCATTAGCGGCTTCGTTTTTAATTGGGTCAGAGTTGGACTTCTCTTGTAAGCCGGAGGTCATTCCGCCACCTTGAATCATAAAGTTAGGGATCACTCGGTGAAAGATAGTACCATCATAAAACCCGCTATCGACATAGCTTAAAAAGTTTTTCACCGTAATAGGCGCTTTATCCTGATAAAGCTCCAGTGTAATCTTGCCAAGTGAGGTTTCCAGTAAAACCTTGGGGGCTTTTCCTGCGGGAATGTTTGTTTCGGTTTTGTTTTCAGTCAATTGTTGTTCCTCCTTTGAATTGTTTTGAAATAATTGAAAGACAAGAAAGACTCCAGATAATATTATTAGACTAGTAATCACTAAAACTAAAGGTTTTTTTAATAAATTTAATTTCATAATTAATTTTCATTTAATTTTCTTGTTTAATACTTTTCAAGTTAGCATAAATAGTGACAGCTGTCAAGAAAGTTTGAGAGAATGGAGTGGGATATGGGAGGAAATTATCTGAAAATACCGTTGTTTATATATTTTCCGACAAATATTTTTCGTTATATCGAGTAAAGAGATTATTCACACTGTTATTCGTTTAGTTTAGCCGCAAGTTCGCTAAGTAATTTGAGTTGTATGGGAAGCCTGTTTCTTTATTGGTTGAATTTTTGTTTTAAAATTAGATCTTTTTTATTTGCTTTGTTTCATTTGTAATTTATATTAAATTAATATAATATTAATATTAATTTAATATTTAACAATAATGCATTAATTTTTTAACAAAGTATGCATATTATAATTAATAATTATTATATAAAATAAATGGTGATAATTATATGCAGTACAAATAATCATTATATTAACACTGAATCAATTTAAATGGAGGAAGTTATGAAGGAAGATAAAGATTTATTAAGTGCGTTTATAGAGATTAGTAAGAAATATCCTCAAAAGATAGCCTTGACCTATTTGAGAGATCAGAAGTTTGATGAATGTTTGACTTATGAACAGCTACAAAAGAATGCGATAGCAATCGCGATTCAGCTACAAAAAACACTTCCTAAACAGAGCAAAGTGATGTTGGTTTTTCCTCTAGGTCTGGAATTAGTAACTGCAATTCTAGGCTGTTTTTATGCCGGAGTAGTAGCAGTACCGATTTTTCTGGAGAAATGGAATAGTTCATCAGCTGAGCAAAAAAAATTGTTAGAACAGATTAATCCAGCTGGAGCAGTGATTTCTAATGATTGTTTAGTAGAAAGTTTTACCGAGCTTCCAGTATTTTGTGTTAGTCAAATCTATTATAATCAAACTGAAGCTTGGGCTAATCCTGAGCTTGCTTTGAATGATGGACTCTATTTACAAGTTCATGCTCCAGAAGTTAAGTGTAAGCTACTTACAGTTCAAGAGATTTTGGAACATGTAGCTAATTTAAGCACAAAAATCAATTTTTCAAACACTGACATCGTTGTCGGAGAGATGCCAGAGAATAATGTATTAGGATTGATGGATGGAATTCTTCTGTCATTATTTGCTGGCGCGACTAGTTATCTTTTACCAACCGGAACTTTAGCAACAGATCCATTTGTATGGCTAGCGACAATTTCGAGAAAACGAGCCACGGTTAGTCTAGCGACGGCGGATGTTTATGAAAGTGCTATGAATGGAATTTCTAATAATCAAAAAGCCAGATTGGATCTGGGAAGCTGGAATTCATTGATTTATTTTAACGAGCCCTCACGAGTTAGTTTGCTGCAAGAGTTCAAAGATTATTTTCGAGATTGTAATTTAAAATCTCAAGCACTGGTGGTTAAAGATTTAATTGCATCAAAAAATGTTTTCGAAGTAATTTCTAAAGATAAAACTAATAAAACACAGCTTTACACTAGAGAAGAGCTAATTGAAAAAATAAAGTTGATTATATCAGATGTACTTGAAGTATCAAATGAATATTTGAAATTAGAAGTATCATTAGTACATTATGGTTTGGCTTCGTTGCAACCATTTTTCTTGGTAAATGCGATTCAAAAATTAACTGAAATTAAAGTGCCATTGGAAATTTTTTACCAAGATATTACTATAAATGGTTTAGTTGATTATTTATTAATTAAAATGGAAGAAGGGTTTGATGCAACAACTCCTGCCTCAAAGATGACGGAGATTGTTGCTAAACCAGCAAAACGCTTTGAACCTTTTGAGTTAAATGATGTTCAGAAGGCATATTTAATTGGGCGACAGGATGATTTTAAATTAGGTGGGGTTGGTTGTCATTATTATGTAGAGTTAGAAACAGATTCTCTTGAAATAACTAAATTTACGAATGCTTGGCAGAGATTGATTCAGAGACATGAGATGTTACGAGTTGTTTTTGAAGATGGGAAACAAAAAGTATTAGCAAAGACAGCTGAATTCAAAATTATAATGCATGATTTACAAGGTTTGAGTGAAATTGAGCTTGAAGAACAACTTGTTAGTCTGCGAAAAGAATTTTCACATAAAGTTTTTAATCCAGAACAATGGCCATTATTTATGGTAAATCTGGCACTACTCCCAGATGGGAAAACTCGTATTTGTTTGAATCTTGATCTCTTAATTTTGGATTGGTACAGTATCACTTTATTATCTGAAGATTTAAAGAAGATTTATGATAATTTAGATGTTGTATTAGATGAGATGATGTATAGTTATCGCGATCTAGTATTGGCTGAAAATTTAATTAACTCAGAGGAGAGGAATCTAGAATCCTATAATTACTGGCGTAAACGACTACCAGAATTACCAGCAGCACCAGAATTGACTTTAGCTAAAGATTTTACTAAACTTCGCAAACCATTTTTTGAACGTAAGAAGCATTTAATACCACTAATGCTTTGGAAAAAGTTCAAAGAAAAAGCAGGAGCAAATCGGATTACTCCTTCGGCGATGCTTTTGTCGGCTTTTGGGGAAGTTTTAGCTCGGTTTAGTCAAAATTCTAAATTTACTTTAACTATGACAATCTTTGGTAGAAATTTGCTAGAGAATAGTGCTAATTTAATTTTAGGAGATTTTACCAATGTTGCTTATATTGAGATTGACAAGTCGATCGGTCAATCTTTTGCTGAGAGTAGTCTAAAAGTGCATCATGAGATTAATACCGCTCTAAAATATAAAGTTGGCGCAATTAAAGCAATGCGTGAATTAGGCAGTAAATTACAGAATAATTTGTTTCCAGTTGTTTTTACGAGTGCTTTAGGAGTTGTGAATGGAATCGGCAAGCCATTTACCTGGCTTGGTGAGGAAGTTTATGGGATTACTCAGACACCACAGGTTTACTTGGATCATCAAGTACTCGAAACAACGGAAGGAGTCTTATTAATTTGGGATTATATAGCAGAACTTTTTCCTGATGGAATGATTGAAGAGATGTACGGGGCATATTTAAGTCTCTTAGAGCAGTTTGTGGTGGCGGATTTTGTATGGGAGAATTCAGTCTCCTTGAGATTATCACCAGAATATTTAGCACTTCGCAAAGAAGTTAATACTACTGCAACAGAAGTACCAGATGAGCTCTTGCATGAACTCTTTTTAAAACAAGTAGCATTGCAACCAGATGCTCCAGCAGTTTTTTGCAAGGCAGGTATGACTACTTATGCCGAGTTAGACCGGATGAGTTCGTTGATTGCACAGCGTTTAATCAAATTAAAAGTACAACCAAATACATTGGTAGCAGTTGGTTTACGTAAGGGATGGCTACAAGTAGCTGCCGTTTTGGGAGTTTTGAAATCTGGTGCAGCTTATCTACCATTAGATCCAGCGCTTCCGTTTGAACGACGTCAAACTATTCTGGATCAAGCATTAGCAGAGATTGTTCTGCTCGATACAGAGTTGCAAAGCGAGATTGTCTGGCCTGAAAATAAACTTTGTATAGCAGTAGATCAATTAAAGGACAGTCTTGAAAAAGAGTTTATCATGTTGAAACAGTCACCCGATGATTTGGCTTATGTAATTTTTACCTCTGGTTCGACTGGTACTCCTAAGGGAGTAATGATTAGTCATCGTGGTGCGGTAAACACGATTCTTGATTTAAATGAACGTTTTCAAATGAATCCTCATGATCGCGCATTTGCGCTTTCGGCACTTAATTTTGATCTTTCGGTCTATGATATTTTTGGAATCCTCGCTTGTGGTGGGGCAATTGTCATGCCTGATCCATCATTGCGACGTGAACCGGGGCATTGGCATGATTTAGTTCATCAATATCAAGTAACTTTATGGAATAGCGTACCAGCATTGATGGAGATGTACACCGAGTTTTGTCTAGGAAGAGAATTAGCTTTGCCACAGAGTTTGCGCTTAATCTGGATGAGTGGAGATTGGATTCCCATTACGCTCCCGGGGCGGATTCGTTCTTTAAAAGCAGACTTAGACTTAATTAGCATGGGTGGGGCCACCGAGGCCTCGATCTGGTCAATTATCTATCCGATTAATGAGGTTGACCCTGATTGGAAGAGTATTCCTTATGGAAAGCCAATGCTGAATCAGACTTTTTATGTTTATGATCATGCTTTCAATGAGGCACCGGTTTGGGTTCCCGGCAGACTCTATATCGGTGGGATTGGAGTTGCCCTGGGATACTGGAATGATCCAGTTCGAACTGGGGAAAGATTTGTAGTTCATCCGGTGACAGGAGAACGTCTGTATTGGACAGGTGATTTAGGGCGTTATCTGCCCGATGGAAATATTGAATTTTTGGGGCGCGAAGATTTTCAGGTGAAGATTCGTGGTTATCGTATTGAGCTGGAAGAGATTGAAGCAGTCTTATTGCAACACGCAGAGATTAAAAGTGCTGCGGTGAATGTGCATCAGACTAAGGCTGGAATGCAACGTCTGGTTGCTTATTTGGTTTCAAGTAATGGTGTGGAAGTAGCAACTTCAGAGTTGCAGGCTTTTGCCAGTGCGAAACTACCAGATTATATGGTACCCGCCTTGTGGATCTTCTTACCAAACTTACCCCTGTCTGCCAATGGCAAGATTGATCGTAAAGCATTACCGGATCCTTTGGGTTTAAATCAAGTGTTACCTGCGAAGTTAGCGAAGATTGATGATGGAATAGTTCAGAGATTGGTTGAGATCTGTCAGGGTTTATTGCAGAATAATCTGATTACTGGTCAGAGTAACTTCTTTGAGTTGGGGGGCGACTCCTTACTGGCGACGAATTTCACTTCCGAGATTGAGCGAAACTTTGGAGTACGAATTAAATTAGGTAATATCTTTGAACGACCTGTATTAGATGATCTGGCAGATTTAATTAAAGCTTCTCAAGCTGAATTGGGGATAGCAGTTAACGAAGTAGCTCAGACAACTGAATTAATCCATGATGAAATAGCTCATTATGAACCGTTTCCACTGTCTGATGTGCAGTATGCGTATTGGGTTGGACGCTCCAAAATGTTTGAGCTTGGTAATGCTGCCTGTCAAGGCTATATGGAGTTTGAAGTTACACAATTTGATCCCCAACGTTTTGAGCTGGCATGGCAGAAAGTGATTGCCAGACATGATATGTTAAGAGCAGTAGTGCTTCCAGATGGAAAACAGGTGATTGAGAAGGATTTCTCTTTTGAGCTTCCGATGGTTGATCTGAGTATGAAATCTGAGGCTGAGCAGAAAGTAGTTCTGGCAGAGATTCGAAATGAGCGTTCACATTTGGTGCTACCAACGAATCAGGCACCATTATTTGTGGTAAGCGTAACTAAACTAAGTGAAGCGAAGTGGTATATTCATCTGAATGTTGATCTGCTGGTGATGGATTTCTGGAGTTATCTCTTACTGGAACAAGAATTAAAAAAGTATTATTTCCAACCAGAACTTGAGCCAGAAGCATTTAGTTTAACTTTTAGAGATTTTATGATCAGTCGTGCAGGACGTGAAACAACCACGGCTTATCAGGAAGCATGGCAGTATTGGGAAAGACGGTTACCG
>JBFYZC010000288.1:0-5663 GCA_041309705.1 Bacillota bacterium
GTCTGACCAATAATATGCTGGAGTATCAGGATCGTTTCTTTGTGCAAGGTGGCTACTTCCTTCAGGGGAGCTACACACTGGCAGGAAAATATATGGGCGGAGCCTATGACTATCAGAAGGTAAGTTTGGAAGGTCGTTTGTTCCATGATTTTACGCCTAATTTAGTTATTGGAACCAGACTGCAAGGGGCGACCATTAATGGCGATTACCCAGACTATGACAAGTTCTATCTTGGTGGTTCTTATCGGTTACGTGGTTTTAGTGATAATCGGTTTGCCAACGAGGAAACCATGTCGATGATTGGTGATCGTTACTGGTTATCCAATACCGAATTGCGTTATCGCATCCCAGCCAATAAAGATTTTGAAGCAGTAATCTTTTTCGATGCGGGTCAAGCCTTCAATAACGAAGCTGCTAGTGAGATTAAGTCAGATTATGGAATTGGCTTGCGATATAATGTTCCTTATTTAGGAATGATACGTCTCGATTATGCCTGGGATACTAAAACTGGTGAACCTAATTTTGTTTTCGGAATGATGGAAATATTTTAATGGGGTGATCCAGTGAGTTTGCGGTTCCAACTGTTATTTTTATTAAATCTCGGTTTGGTTTTAGGAATCACTCAGGTAGCAATGGCTGAAAATGCTCAGGAGAAAGTAGATTCAGTAGAGGTACAGCTGAAAATTTCCGGTCAGATCTATGAAGGACTACAGGAAAGAATTGAGTTTAGTATCGGTCGGGTGGGAGAGCAGATCTTGCTTTCCCAGCCGTTAAGTTTATTACAGAATAATAAATTAATGCTAAGGAATACAATTAAGAATGTTTTTTCTAAAGTTTTGATTGGTTTTAAAATTGATGATCTTGATTTACAATTAGGTAAGCATAGTAAAATAATTGTTAAGTTAACTCCGAGCTCCCCATTAATTGAAGAAATTGTTTTAAATGCCGAGGTTAAAGAGCTTGCTCCGGAGATGAGTCAGTTTGTTAATGGGATTCTGAATCAGATTAATCAAGAGTTAAATCAGATTTTTGTTGGATTACCAATTGAGGCAATTCCCTGGTCAAAAAGTATTTTTAAACTTGTAATTGATTATTTGGTGGCACGTGAATTGCCTGGTTTTCAAGCGGAATTTCAGATAAAATCAGGGCAAACGACTGAGATAGTCTTGGAACTTACTCCCGAAGCACCAAAAGTTGAACAAGTTAAGTTTAGTTATCAAGCCAAAAAGCTTCCCATCGTTTTTAGCCAGTATCAGGTAGTTGTGTATCGTGAAAAATTTAATTTTATAAAAGGATTGCCAATTAGCTTTTTAACATATTATCGAAGGGCAATTGAGCAGTATTTTGTGCAAAAAATGGACAAGTTTTCAAGATTTAAGTCTTGGAATATAACAGTTAATTTTAATCTTAAACCCGGAACAATTACTGAAGTTGAACTGGAGATGATCTCACAACGAATTGAGCTTGGTTTAGAAGCGAGATTGTTTGTTGGGGAGAGTCAAAATAACTATATTGGTAACGTACAAGCATTTTTGGGATACTCTTTTGAGCGTTATGATATCTCAGCTTGTTATAATTATGGTAAAAATTCAAGCGGGAATCTGTTTTTAAGGTTAAGATATCATTTGACACCATTATTCTCGGTTGATTATGAATATGAACCTTTGCTTAATAATCGAGCTTTCTGTCTGTATTATCAGTTTGAAAATGGAAATTATTTGAGTATGACTCAAGGTGCAACAAATGAAACAGTAATTGGATTTATCTTAAATAAAAATTTCAATGTAGAGTTTCTTTCAATTGATAAGCAATATGGCTTGCAATTAGTTTATCATTTGTAGTGTTATAAAATGAATAAATTTTTCGATTCTGGTTTGTTTAGGAAAGTATAAAAATAAAGGAGAGAAGAGAATGAAATTGAACAAATCATGGGGTTTAGTTGCTTTAGTAGGTGGAATGTTATCAGTTTCTTTATTAATGAGTAATCTTACCGGGGCTGCTCCAGCTGGTGGAGGAATTGGTTATGTGGATCCTGCCAAACTAATGGAAGAAATGCCAGTTTATGTTAAGTTTAAAGAAGAATATAAAGACAAAAGTGAGGAATTGAATCAATACTCTAAAACTCAAGCGCAGCAGCATAGCAATGCAATGAAAGCATTACAGGAAAAGATGGAGCAAGAGAAGAAGGGTAAATCAACCACTCAACAAGAAGAGATCACCAAAAAATATAATGAAGAAGCCCAACGAAAATCAGAAGCAGTGCGTAATAGTGTTGAGAAGAAAAAAGCAGAGCTGGCGAAGATCTTAGACTCGAGAAAGAAAGAAATTGACGAAGATGTTAAAAAGATAATTGCAGACGTAGCAAAAGAGAAAAAATTGAATGTAGTGATTGATAAAAATATCACCTATTATGGTGGAACGGATATTTCGAAATTAGTCATTGATAAATCAAAAAAGAAATGAAAAAAGGAGTAAGTGATTTTTGGTCGAATTTTCCTTCATAGTAAAAATTCAGGTCTTTTGGAAAATATATAAAAAAGTAAACCAGTTTAGCATATTTCCTTACTCAATAAAATGAAATTAGGAATGATATTATGAAGTTGACAATTCGACCGTTAGTATATTTTTTACCGGTATTTCTTTTAGGTACTGGAGTTTATTACTGGCAACACTCATATCAGGTTAAAAAATTTTCTACAAAACATTTACCACAGGTTCACATCAGATCAGCTAATTATCCGCAATGGGAGAGTTATGCTAAAATTGGCGAAGAATTTAGTAAATTAAAAGAAAAATGGAGTACCGAGCAGCCGGCTAATCAAAATAACTGGTACACAGCAATCTCAAAACAGTATTCTAAAGAGCTACTGGCTCAGGAAGCATCACAAGTTAATCAACTTTACCAAGCTGAGTCGGTTAGTAAATTGGCAAAATTAAATCAACGACTGCAAGAATTTCGTACTGAGCAGTTGACCAAGATTAATGCAGCATATCAATTAAAAGCAACCGAATTAAATCAAGCTTTAGATGAGGAACTTCAGAAGCAGCGGGAGCAAATTGCAGTTAATCATAAGATTTATTGTAATAATTTAGATAATAAAGAACAATTAAGATTAACTAATTTGCAACTGCAATTAGCAATGATCAATGATTATGCCAAAACTAATCAAGACCGAGAGCGTTTTCGAAAAATTCAGTTAGAAATGGATCTGATTAATGAGCAACTGCAAAAGTTAAAAAATGAGGAGCTAGCTAGATTAACTACTGAGTTTGATAATTATGAAAAGAAACGTCGTTTAGAAACAGCGGAATTATTGGAGCAGATTCAATTAACTCAAGTAGAAAGTTTTAGCCAGTCTTTTTTGACTTATAAGCAAAAGTTGGAGTTAGAGTTTGACTGTTGGCTGCAACTTCGTCAACAAGAATTTCAACAAATCACCTCAAAACATTAAAATTATTGACTGTTATCAAAAATAAAGGATGGTTATTATGGGAAATGGATTGCAAAAATGGCTCACTCCTGGAGCAATTTTGTTAAGTACGTTAATTATTCTTGGCGGGATTTTTTTTACTGCAAAACAAAATTCATATAAACTGGCACAAGTCGATATGGAGAAAATTGTTAAAGATAGTAAGCTGGCTGAGAAGTATCGGAATGAATTACAGGATAAAAGTCGTGAATTAAAAGTAAAACAAGATACAGCCAAAGATGACCAAGAGAAACAGTTGATTGCCTACGAGTTTGAAAAGTTTAAAGCTGAGAAAGAGAAAGAAGTATATAGTAAAGTTAAGGAAATCACTGCTAAAATAGCTAAACAAAAAGGTTTTAAAGCAGTAACCAATCCGCAGGTTTTTCTTTATAATGAATATGATCTAACCAACGAAGTAATTAAAGAGCTTGACAAATAAATACTTAATGGGAGGCTAGGATTATGGCTTCGTTACTGGAATTAGCAAAGCTAGTAGGCGGTAAAATTCTTGGCGATGAATCAACTGAAATATCAGGAATAGCAGGACTCGAAGATGTACAAGCACATGAGATTACGATGATTACCTCAATTAGAATGCTAGAACAAGCAATAGCCACGCCAGCTGCTGCAATTATTCTACCTGCTAATGCAAGTGAGGTTGATCGACCAGGGATTTTAGTAGCTGACCCGCGTTTGGCGTTTGCATTAATTCTGGCTTACTTTCATCCACCGCAGAACTGCATTCCGGGAATTCATTCATCAGCAATAATCGGTAGAGATTTTCAGGGTGAGAATGCGCAGATTTCTTCATTGGTAGTAATTGGTGATGAAGTTAGCATTGGAGCGGGTAGTATCATTCATCCAGGAGTGGTGCTGGGTGACCGGGTCAAAATTGGTAAAAACTCAATAATTCATGCTAATGCAGTAATTCGAGAAGATTGTGTAATTGGGGAACAAGTAATAATTCATGCGGGTGCAGTGATTGGTGCGGATGGCTTTGGTTATGTGGCAGTAGATGGTAAACATATTAAGGTACCACAAGTAGGAATCGTCGTAATTGAAGATGAAGTCGAATTGGGTGCTAATGTAACAGTTGATCGTGCCACTACTGGGGTAACCATCGTTAAGCGTGGTGCAAAAATTGATAATCAGGTGCAAATTGCTCATAATTGTGAAGTTGGTGAAAGTACCATCATTTGCGGTCAATCTGGAATTGCAGGAAGTACTAAAGTAGGTGATCGAGTAACGATTGCTGGAAAATGTGGAATTAATGGTCACATTACCATTGGAAATGATAGTGTAATTGCTGGAAATTCCGGAGTGATTAGCAGTCTAGCACCATATTCTTTTGTTTCTGGTTATCCGGCTCGTCCTCATGCCGAAGATATGAGAATTCAGGCAGCAGCCGGTCGTCTTCCAGAAATAATTAAAGAAATGCGTGAACTTCAAAAAAGAGTCCTTGAATTGGAAGATAAGATCAAAGTTTAAAAAGATAAAAAAGGCAGGATTTCACAAAAACTTGACGAAATAGTACATAATAGGGTAAGTGACACGGAGGTGTACTATTAATGTTCAAGTTTTCTGCTTTTTTAACTATTTTATTAAATTTAGTCTTTGGAATCACAGGAGTTACCCTTGCTTTTGGAGTGGATGATTTTGTATCAGTAGCGGATGGTAATAGCAATGTAATTAACAATTCTGCTGGTTTAACTAAAATGCAGGGAAGAAATTTAAATTTAGAACATCGCTTAACCGAACGAAATCTTGCTAATTTACTTTTTTGGTATGATGATTTATTGGTTTACAATGCACCAGGAACACCGGGAGATGGTTCTTTATATGTAGCTTATAATCAAGATCAGATATCTGATACCGAGTACCAGCATATTATGAAAGTTGGATATGCTTATGGGTGGTCGGTTTCTGAAAGCATTGCATTGGGAATAGTAGGAAATTATGCCAATTTTAGCATTACTTCACCAATCGTGGGTGGTATATATGGAGAATCAGGAATTTTAGTTGATCTGGGAGCTTTAGTTGAAATTTTTACTCATTGTCAATTGGGAATTAATGTTAAAAACGCCTTAAGAACTCAAACTTTAGCTCATTTTGAATTACAGACAACCGCAGGAATCTCTTATCAACTAGGTAATCATGTAGTAGCAGTGGAGATTGATGACCTGCTTAATCAGG
>JBFYZC010000289.1:0-15416 GCA_041309705.1 Bacillota bacterium
ATATCTATATAGTTTCTAATAAAGATCTCTTATTTTATCAAGTGAAAAGATCCAAAGCACTAAGGATTTTTCACGATGATAAAATAAATTAGATCTTTTGGAAATTATTAACAGCGTACTAGGGATTTTTTACGAAGATAAAATGAAATAGATCTTTCGGAAAATATATAGGGATTTTTTACGAAAGTAAAATGAATTAGATCTTTCGGAAAATATCCAGCCAAGTAACATCTTGAACTGCTTTTTCTTTGTTAGTTTAAGATATCAGATATAGTTTCCTGAAAAAATATAAAAAAAAGCTAAAAATAAATTGACAAATCGCCATGAATCAATTATAATAATGAAGTGGCACAGGGGAGTAACTCAATTGGTAGAGTGTTGGTCTCCAAAACCAAATGCTGCGGGTTCGATTCCTGTCTCCCCTGCCAATCTATTAACATTATCGGTGAAAAGCCGTTTTTTTTATGTCCAAAATTCTTACAACAATTGTGGAGGCGTTTTTTATGACTGAAAATCTTGTTCCAGTGGGTATTTCCAATCGTCATCTTCATCTTTCTCAGGCTGATCTCGAAGCACTCTTCGGAACTGGACATCAATTAAATCCAATTAAACCATTATCGCAGCCAGGTCAATATGCAGCAGAAGAAACGGTAAATTTGATTGGTCCCAAAAATACAATTAAAAAAGTTCGAGTGCTAGGTCCAGTACGTGAAAAAACCCAAGTTGAGATCTCACGTACCGATAGTTTTAGCTTAGGAATCAATCTACCAGTACGTGATTCAGGTGACTTAACTGGAAGTGCAGGAATAATTTTAGAAGGACCAAATGGGCAAATCGAAATTAAAGAAGGCGTTATTGTTGCACAACGTCATTTGCATTTGCATACCGACGAAGCAGCTCAATTGGAATTAGTTGATAAACAATTGATTTCCGTAAAGTTTTCCGGTGAACGCGGGGTGACTTTTGACCGGGTTTTGGTACGAGTTAATCCGAAATTTGCCAAAGATTTGCACATTGATACTGATGAAGCTAATGCAGCCGGTCTGGTTAATGGAGCTTTTGGTGAGATTTTGAAATAGCAGTATATAGCTTGATGGGTGGTGAAATGAGATGCCAATCTATGAGTTTCATTGTAAAGCTTGTGAGCATTTATTTGAAGAATTATGCAAGGTTGATACACAACTAGATAAATGTCCACGATGCGGGGCAATTGAGATCTCACGTAAGGTATCGAGGTTTGCAGCACAAGCTAGTGGTAGTGAAGGCATTAAACAATTAGGTGGCGGTGGTCATCAATGTGGCTCTTGTCAGAGTCATAATTGTGGGTCGTGCCATTGATTTTCTAATAATAATCAATTGTAGAGCATGAAAAAATGCTCTCTTTTCATATTAAAAATTAACTTTGGAAAGAATAATCTTAACAAAAAGTGAAATATGTATCTTGTCTTATTGTCTGATATATTATTATATGGTAAGATAGATAAATAGAAGATAAGCAAAGTTGCTAATTACCTTCATCTGTTAGCCGAGTAATAAATAAATATAAATATATTGGAGGAATAACGATGGCAAAAATGTATTATGAACAAGATGCAAATCTGGATCTCTTAAAAAGTAAAGTAGTTGCGATTATTGGCTATGGTAGTCAAGGACATGCTCATGCACAAAATTTACGTGACAGTGGGGTTAAGGTAGTAGTTGGACAACGTGCTGGCAGTGATAATTACCAGGCAGCAATTAGTGATGGTTTTAAGCCCGTTTCGGCTGCCGAGGCTGCCCAACAAGCTGATGTGATTATGTTACTGCTTCCTGACCAAACTCAAGCGGCAATTTATAAAAATGAAGTTGAACCAAACCTCAAATCAGGTAAAGCTTTAGTGTTTGCGCATGGTTTCAATATTCATTTTAATCAAATTATTCCTCCGAAAGACATTGATGTTTTTATGGTCGCACCAAAAGGACCTGGTCATTTGGTACGACGTGTTTATACTGAAGGTGGTGGAGTACCAGCACTTTTTGCAGTTTATCAGGATGCTACTGGAAAAGCGCGTGATCTGGCAATGGCTTATGCGAAAGGAATTGGTGGCACGCGTGCCGGACTGCTCGAAACAACCTTTAAAGAAGAGACCGAAACCGATCTTTTTGGTGAACAAGCAGTATTATGTGGTGGCTGTGCCGAATTGATTAAAGCTGGTTTTGAAACACTGGTAGAAGCTGGGTATCAACCAGAAGTAGCTTATTTTGAATGCTTGCATGAGTTGAAGTTAATTGTTGACCTGATCTATGAAGGTGGACTAGCTAGAATGCGTTACTCGATCAGTGATACTGCTGAGTATGGTGATTATGTGGTTGGAAAACGAATTATTAATGAGAATACCAAGCAAGAAATGAAGAAAGTATTAACTGAGATTCAAGCTGGTCAATTTGCACATAATTGGTTAGTAGAAAATCAGGTCGGACGACCAACCTTTAATGCACGACGTCGTATGGAGTCAGAACATTTAATTGAAACAGTTGGCAAAAAATTACGTGAAATGATGTCGTGGATTAATAAAAAGAAATAAAGTTTTTCAGACATTTAAATAAAATTTATGTGGATGGCAATTTTCAAGAATTTGTCCATCCATTTTTATTATTTTTCAAATCTAGTTTACATAATATATATTATACGACTCAAAATCAACTAACAATATTTAACCGATTATATGTTTTTTAAACGATCTAATGTATTTGAACATCGCAAAAAAAATCCTTAGTGCTAAGGTATTAATTCTAAATATCGATTCTGATTTTTTGACCGATTCTAATCTTTGAATCATTTAATTTATTAAGATCCTTTAGCAGCATCACGACTAAACGCGGATCATCATTAGGCGCAATTGCTTCAGCGATCGTCCATAAGGTCTCACCTTTTTGTACTGTGAGCATCAGCGGTTTACGTATATCAGCCTTGGTAGATTCGGCAAGATACCAAAGACCAAGCGTTGTTATGGTAGAAAGTAATAAAAGATTTACGGCGCATTTTTTAAATGACCAACGATAAATAGTATCACGATACTTTAAGTGCATCGTTTTTGCTCCTCTCAAACTAAAAGTTCTTATTTCTTATTTTATGTTCTCTAACAAGAAACAGTAAATGTAAGGATAAATTTTAATGATATTCAGAACAAATGTTTGTATATTTTTAAGAACTGTGATATAATTATTACGGTATTTCAATATACTTTCAAAAAATTTGACCTAATTTTTTACATATGAACTTTTGTTAAATATCATGCCTGTAATAAAATATTAACTGATGGAGGTTGATTCAATTGGATAATTTAAATGAACGTCAGCAACAAATTATTGAGTTTATTCAAAGTGAAGTTCAAAGGAAAGGATACCCCCCTTCAGTGCGGGAAATTGGTAAAGCAATTGGTTTGAGTTCTAGTTCAAGTGTACATGCTCATTTAGGTAAGCTTGAAAAATTAGGATATTTACGTCGTGATCCAACCAAACCACGTGCGATTGAAGTTCTAATTGCGGGTGCTGCAAATCGTGCTGATTACTATCAGGATTTAGTTAATGTTCCAATTGTCGGAACAGTTACTGCTGGTCAACCAATTTTTGCAGAGCAGAATATTGTTGAATATTTTACACTTCCGCAAGAATTTGTCAAAAGCAGTGAGGTTTTTATGTTAAAAGTTCACGGTGATAGTATGCTTAATGCTGGAATTCATGATGGGGATCTAGTAATTGTTAACCCTAATTTAAATGTAACTAACGGAGAGATCATCGTTGCTTTACTGGAGAATGAAGCAACTGTGAAAAGATTTTATCAGGAAAAGGACTTTATACGTCTCCAGCCCGAAAATGAACTTTATGAACCAATTATTGCTACCAATGTTAAGGTTATTGGTAAAGTTACCGGGTTAATCCGTAGAATTAATTGAATATTCTTTTAATTTATTCGAAGGAAGAATTTTCTACTGGATTTTATTCTATATTGTTGGAAAATTACCTGCCATTTTCATCAAAAATATGTAAAAAAAGAAATCTCAAGGTTTTCCAATTTTTTTGGAACACCTTGAGATTTCTGATGATTAGAACTGGAATATAAAATTAAGCATAGTAAGATGTTTGCTGAACATTTAGAGTGAGGATTTGCTCAAAGGGTAGTTTATTTTCAATTAAATTACGTAATTCGGTGGGTTGGATTCCCAGCAATTGGAAGAACATTTCTAATGCTTGTTGATGACCATTGTTCACCGGATCAATTGGATGTTCATCGTCTAACATTTTATGATACTCATCAAAGGCAAAAACACACGCAGCTTCCGTCCCCGAGGCTTCCAATTTCTCAATTAATTGGAGATAAGTCTCGCGACGCGCTAAGGCATGTGTTTTTTGAGCAAGTTTCTCTTCAGTTAATTCACCATTAATTAATAGTTCTTGTTTGGCTAAACCCTTAAATCCTTTTAAAGCACGTAAGAGATCGTCCCGTCTGACTTGAATCATCTGAGCTCACTCCCCTTTTTATTTTAAAGATTTAAATAAAAAAACTAACCTTGGTTTTGCCAAGAAGCATTCTTTAAAAATTGACAATCAGTAAGATCGGTAGTTAGAGGTGTAATTGAGACATACAATTGTTCAATTGCACTAATATCAGAATCCGGATCTTGTGCTGAGACTACTAGCTCACCTCCCATCCAATAATATATTTGATTACGAGGATCTCTACGCGCTTCAAAGACATTCTGGTATAAGCGTTGACCGAGTTTGGTGAATTTAACTCCTCGATAAGCTGTGTCTGGCGCGAGATCTGGAAAATTAAGATTAAGAGTGGTCGTTGCTGCTAATTGATAAAGTTGCGTTAAATTTTCTTTGATAAAAGTAGCAGCAACTGTAAAATCCATTTTGCCATAGCCAGAAAGTGAGGCGGCAATACTCGGAATCTGATTAATTCTTCCTTCTAAGGCCGCAGAAACGGTACCAGAGTATAAAACATCACTGCCCAGATTAGGACCGCGGTTAATCCCTGAGATAATTAAATCAGGGCGTTTTGGCAACAGATGATCTAAAGCGAGTTTGACACAGTCTGAAGGAGTTCCGTCAATCATCCAGTGACAATCATTATGAAGTGGAACTTCGTTGAAGCGTAATGGCTGAAACATGGTGATCCCATGACCTACAGCGCTGCGTTCTCGATCAGGGGCAGCAATATTTATGTGCGCAATCTCACGTAAGGTATGATATAGTGTTTGAATCCCATCGGCATGAAAGCCATCATCATTAGTTAACAGAATTTGGAGTTTCTTAACCATGATTTTTGACGCTGCTTTCTTTTATAATATTATAATAAATTATTCTTAAGAATAATTTAATGATACCATATATAGATAATTTTTCCTAGTAAAGCTCTTTTATTTTATCGAGCGAAAAGATCCAGAGCATTAAGGATTTTTCGCGAAGATAAAATGAATTAGATATAGCTATTCTTCCAACAAAGTTAGAAAGAAATTCATGTAAAAATTTTAAAGAGAGACGCACAAAAGTGCGTCTTTAAGTATAATTATTTCGAATTGAGAGCATCGCCCAAGGATTATTTTCTTGCGAGTTTAAACTACGGTGATGTTGAATATTATTCATAATACGAATTGAGGTTTCGGTAATTAAACGTTGATTGGTACGCAGTAATTCATAAAGCGGAGCAATATTCTCTTCACCACAGATATTGCGTAAAGCATCTAGACAGATATATCTTAAGTCTTTTTGTTCCAACATAACAGTGATCAAGGGTTCGATCGCGCGTGCATCTCCAAAACTACCTAGTGCCATGATTGCTACCACTTGAACATCATGGCAGGGATCATCGAGAGTAAAGATTAAAGGTAGAATTGCGGTAGTATTTTTTAATTTGCGCAATGCTTCAGCAGCTTCATAGCGTACCAAGTTGTCTGAATCTTTAAGAAAAGAGATTAAAAGTTCAGTAACCTGTGTATCACCAATTTCGCCAAGTAATTTGCAGATGCGACGTCGACTGAGCTGATCTTGTTCTTTTAAAGCTTGACAGAGATGTGGCAGTATCTGTTCGGGATGATAATTTTTTAACGCATTGGCAATATTAAAACAGACATATTTGTTTTCGTCAGATAGTGCTTTAATCAAGGGTGAGATTGCACGTGGTTCATTAGTTTTGCTAAGTGCTTCTGCTGCCCAACTACGTACATGTTCATCAGGATCATTTAATGCTTTAATAAATAATTCAATTGATTGAAAAAGACCAATTTTACTTAAACCATAAATAGCACTACGACGTATGGTACTTTGACCTTCGTTAAAAGCAATCTGTAGTACTTCGATTACTTCCTGCTTCAAATTATTAATAATTTCTGTTCGTTTTTCCAGTGGAAGCTCGGAATTATCGAGAGAAGATTCCATTTTATCTAGAAATTCGAGCAGGTTGTCAATCCGTTGTGATTGCAAACCCATCAAAAAAGCCCTCCTGTGTGGGTATTTATTTTAATTCACTTCCACCTTTGGTGAGCGCCCGTGATTTACAAAAAGGACACTGTGTTGCTTCCCAATCAACTGGTTCATGACAATGTAGACATTCACGTTTGGCTTCTTTTTGACAAAAGGGGCAGATTACCAAGATTGGATGAATTTTTTTAGTACAATGAGGGCATTTATGTAGAGTGCCTTTGGGTCTTAAGATTATGTATAAGATGATAATTAAAGGAGTATAGACGAGAAGTGCTAAGATTGAAGGTGCAAAAATTATCATTCCAGGCACAACAGACCATAAAACCCAGTTGTAATCGCGACCACGTGCGTCACGATAAAGCCAAACGATTAGTGGTAATGCAATTATAATGTTGATCAAGAGAAACCAAGGACTACCTTTCATATTGAACCTCGCAGTGTAAAAATAAAATAAATAAATTTGTTAAATTATAAAAATTAAAATAATAATAGTATTAAATTTTGATTATCTTTTGATGAAGATAATAAGATAATTCACCTTGAGTTAAATGATTCCTGCTATTTTTATTGAGAAAAATGATGGATTTTAGTAGAAAAACTTTTGAAATAATGAAGTTTGACAGATTCCGATGATTCCTAGTTTAACCTGGGTGTACGAGAGACCACCTTGTAAAAAAGCAATATATGGTGGAATTAAGGGGGCGTCAACCGAAAATTCACTGGTAGCACCAGAAATAAAGGTTCCCCCACCCATGATTACCCGGTGTAGATAACCAGGCATCTCAGCCGGTTCGGGAAGAACATGAGCTTCAACGGGGGAATTTTTTTGGACTGCTTGGCAAAATTGAATTAACTCCTCCGCAGTATTAAAGTATATTTTTTGAATAATATCAGCTCTGGTTTCATTTGGTAAGGGCGAGACTGCGCGACCAAGCTTTAAAAAGAGTCCAGATGATAACAGTGCTCCTTTGAGCATCTCGCTTACACGATGTGGTGCTTCGAAAAAACCTTGAAAGAAAAGCTGTAAATTAATGAGGGATGGTCCGATTTCACCACCGATTTTTGGAGCATAGAGACGTTCTGCGGCACAAGTGACCAGATCAGTTCGACCAGCAATATAACCTCCGCACGGCGCTAAACAACCACCTGGATTTTTGATGAGCGAGCCAGCAATCAAATCCGCTCCAACTTCAAGTGGTTCTTGTGGCTCAACAAATTCACCGTAACAGTTGTCAACAAAAATTGCACTCTGACTGTTTTGGCTTTTGATAACCTTAAAAGCTTCAGCCATTTTGGCAATTGTTAGTGAGGGACGATTGGTGTACCCGCAGGAACGTTGCAACATTACCATCTTTGTTTTGGGGGTAATTGCAGCAGCGATTGCTGTCAGATCTAGCTCACTTGCAGCTGTTAGAGGTATAATTTGAATTTTAAACCCAGCGGTACTGCTAACGTCACGTTCGGTAGTTATATCAATTCCTAGAACTCCGAGTAATGTTTCATATGGATGACCTGAAGCAATAATCAATTCATCTCCTGGTTTGAGGTTTCCCAGCAAAGCGCAGGCAATCGCATGAGTGCCCGAGACTAATTGCTGTCGTACCAAGGCAGCTTCGGCTTTAAATACTTGGGCAAAGACTGTTTCTAAAGCTTCACGTCCCAGATCATGATAACCATAGCCAGTCGTAGTTTGAAAATGATGTAAACCAATTCGAGTATTCTGAAAAGCTTGCAGCATTTTAGCTTGATTGATTAAAGCGGTCTGCTCGATTTGACGAAATTCAGTGGTTAATTCATTTTCAATCGTGGTTAAAAAATTTAAAATTTTTTGATCAAGTTGCATTTAATAGTTCTTCTCTTTCTCGTCTAGGATAACTGCCTAAGACCTTCTTCCAACCATCAGTAGTACGTACTTGGAGTTCGATTTTTTTTAAAGCAGCTTCGATTTCGGGTTGTGATTTATGTCCTACTAATTCAAATAAAATCACATATTCTTGCGGTTTTACCTTGTAAGGTCGGGAATGAACGAAAGTAAGGTCGATATTATTTTCGGCAAAAAATTTGGTGGTATGATATAGTTGTCCGGGATAATTCGAGCCATAACGAACTGCCAGTAAAGTGCGGTCATTGCCGCTAGGAGTTCCATCCTGAAGCGCACAAGCGAAAAATCTGGTCTCGTTACTTGCATAATCTTGGATCTCATGCGGATAAATCTCTAAATTATGATTAATAGCAGTATCACGACTACAGATTGCCGCACGATTATTGAATGAACTATCCTTAACTATCTGTGCTGCAACTACGGTTGATTCAACCGGAAGCAAAGTAGCTTGAGGAAAAAACTCCGTGAGATGGTTGAGACATTGATTGAGCGGTGAAGGATGTGAATAGATAGTCTCAATTTTCGACCAGTCACTATCAGGTAATGCTGCTAACACGTGTGAAAGTGGCAAACGAATCTCGTCGGCTACTTTCACGAAATCTTGATAATCTAACAATGCATCAAAAGTTGAACCAATTAAGCCATCCAGCATATTCTCTACTGGTACTAAAGCGTAATCAACCTCGCGATTTTGAACCAGTCGTAAGGTATTCAGAATTGAAGTATAAATTAGTTTGATTTCTGAAGGAACTATTCCTAAACGACGTGCAAAAATTAGTGCCGCCTGTTCGGAATAGGTTCCTGGTGGACCAAGAGTTGCAATGCGCATAATTCACCTACTTAATAAATTAGAAAAAAACAGATTTTTAAGTATCAAAAACCGGCCATCATCTTAGCCGGTTATAAGCTGGTACTAATTTGGAACTTTTAATTTTCTTTGGTTTCTTTGCGTTCCATATTAAAATCAGGAAGAGGTCGCAACGGGATGATGGTCGAGACTGCATGTTTATAGACCATCTCTTGTTTGCCTTCGCTATCTAAAATTATGGTAAAATTATCAAATCCTTTTACAAAACCACGGATTTGAAAGCCGTTTACGAGATAAATTGT
This sequence comes from Bacillota bacterium, assembly GCA_041309705.1. Lineage (GTDB taxonomy): Bacteria > Bacillota > UBA4882 > UBA8346 > UBA8346 > JBFYZC01. The sequence goes on from JBFYZC010000289.1 coordinate 9,461, forward strand.
GACAGATATTCCTTCCTTGCGTACCTGGTTCAAGAAGGCATCTTGTAAGTTGATGGTTGGTTTGTTCATCTAAATTCCCTCCATTGATTATGATACAAGTTTCTCAAAGGTTATTCGACATTAATTTTAATCTACCTTCAATGTAATTTAAGATCTCACCAAAAAATTCCTGAGCATTACCAGAAAGATGAATCCACAAGTCAACTGGCTCGCGACGAAACCAGGTGAGCTGGCGCTTGGCATAATGTCGCGTCTGTTTTTTAATCTCTGTAAGGGCAGTCGCATAAGAAATCTCTCCTTGTAGATGTGAGATTAGTTGCTTATAACCTAGACCTTGGAGTGCCTTACTCTTGGGATCATACCCCTTTTCTAAAAGTTGAGTGACTTCATCAAGAAACCCTTCCGCCATCATCTGTTCTGCTCGAGTTTCGATTCGAGCATATAATTCAGTACGGTCACGATTCAAAAAAAGATAGATGGTTTGATATTTAGGGGCAAGACTCTTTTTGGCGAGGCTTGAAATTGATTTTCCAGTAATCTCATAAACCTCAAGTGCACGAATGATCCTCACAAGATCATGCGGGTGTAGTTTGGCTGCGGTAACTGGATCGAGCTGAGCTAATCTTTGATGAAGTACTAAACTACCATGAAGTGCTGCTTCTTGCTTTAGCTTTTCACGTAGCTGATAGTCAGCTGAGGCAGTTGCTTCGAAAGTAAATTCTTGTAGGGCTGAGCGTAGATAAAATCCTGTCCCCCCCACTACTAAAGGAATTTTTCCAGCTTGATGAAGTGTGGTAACTGTTTGCTGAAAATGTTGCTGATACTCAGCCACAGTAAACTCTTGCTCGGGATTTACCAGATCAATCAAGTGATGTTTTGCTTGTGCCTGCTCTAGCTTACTTGGCTTAGCAGTTCCGAGATCAAGTTCACGATAGATCTGCATCGAATCTGCGGAAATGATTTCAGTTTTTAATTGTGAAGCAAGCCAGATTGCTAATTCAGTCTTCCCAACCGCAGTTGGTCCAGTGATAATTATTAAAGGAGTCATTTGCTACTCCGCCGAAGAAATTTTTTAGCTAATTCTTCAGTTCTGATCCGAAAGATTGTTGGTCGACCATGTGGGCAAGTATAGGGATTTTCGCATTTAAAAAGGTCTTTAACCAGCTCCTCGATTTCTAATTGCTCTAAACGATCCCCTGCTTTAATAGCAGTACGACAAGACATGGTAATAATAAAGGCTTCTTGAATCTCGGCTGGATCTTTAAAAGTTTCAAAATTAAGATACTGTTCAATTAGTTCTAAGATTAATGCAGAAGGATTCAGTTGGTGAGTACTGATTGGAACAGCACGAATGATAATCGTTTGTCCTCCGAAATCTTCCAATTCAAAGCCGAGTTTACCAAAGAGTGAGAGACGATCAGCAACTGCTTTATACTGGGCATAGGTTAGCGTAACCGTTTCTGGAAATAATAATGCCTGTGATCCTAAAAATTCTGCTCCTTGGCGCATATATTTTTCATAGAGTACTCTTTCGTGTGCAGCATGCTGGTCAATGAAGAGTAAACCATCTTGATCTTTAATAATCAGATAAGTGTTCTCGACTGCCTCTGGATAAACATAAAAATCGTTTTTCGTGGATAGAGTAGAAACAGTTTCGGTCTTTTCAGGTTCAGTTTGTTCTTTATCGGGTTTAGCAAATGGTTCTGAATTAATTCGAGCAACAAACGGAGTCGGTTCGGGAGTAACAGTTTCCGGTGGAAGTTTAGGTACTGTTAGTGTGTTTTGGGTACTAAAATCAGCAGTACTTTCTTTAACGGCAAAAGATTCTCTCAAAGCAGCCGTCTGTTCTTGGGTTTCTGCTGCATAATTAAATTTTAAATTTGTCGGTGGTAAAATTTTTGGAGTAATCGGCTTTAAAGTAATTGATGGTTTGGTAAGACTAATTTGACTGGGAATCTCCGGACTTTCGGTGGCTGCCCATTCAGCAATTAGATTGTGCTCTTTTAGACTAGTACGAACCGCATTAAAGACTGCTTTGAAGAGTTCCGATTCGTTACTAAAACGTACTTCCAATTTATTTGGATGTGCATTGATATCAACTAAACCAGGCTCAACTTCCAGAAAAATAATGAAAAAAGGAAAACGTGCTACTGGTAGCAGAGTATGATATCCTTTCTCCACCGCGACATTAAGATTACGACTGTGAAAATAGCGGTGATTGATAAAGAAAGTTTCATGATTACGATTATTTCTGGCAATGGTTGGTTTACCAATAAATCCGGTTACTTTAATACCGTGCTGCTGATAGTTAATCGGAATTAATTCCCGATAGATTTCTTTACTATAAGTAGCAATAATTGCCTCATCCAGGCTGCCATTTCCAGGGGTAAAGAGTAATTCATACTCATGATGTTGTAGTTTGAAACTAATCTGTGGGTATCCCAGGGCTAGACGTGAGACGATATCACTGATATAGCCAGATTCGGTCGGAATACTCTTTAAATATTTTAAACGTGCCGGAATATTAAAGAACAGATCTTGAACTTTGATGGTAGTTCCGGTAGTAGTAGCGGTATCTTTAACTTTTTTCAGGATGCCCCCATTAACTTCGAGGAAAGATCCACATTCGGCTGTTTCAGTTTTGGTGAACATTTCAAAGCGCGAGACCGCAGCAATTGATGGTAGAGCTTCACCACGAAAGCCTAAGGTATGTAGATCCCAGAGATCTTCTGCCTCTGAAATTTTACTGGTAGTATGACGTTCCAGAGCGAGAATCGCTTCTTCACGTTCCATCCCACAACCATTATCAGTAATGCGAATTAATTGTCGTCCGCCACTTTTGATCTCAATCTCGATTTTAGTAGCGCCAGAATCGATTGAATTTTCAACTAATTCTTTTACTGCAGAAGCAGGACGTTCGACTACTTCACCAGCGGCAATTTTATTAATAGTATTTTCATCTAAACGATGAACTTTACTCATTTATCTCACTCCCCTCTTGTGGGATTTACTTTTGTAAACGTTGTTGCCATTCATAAAGATAGTTCAAAGCTTGCAAAGGAGTTAAGGTTGAGAGATTTACCTCTTTAATCTCTTCTAACACCAGATCCTTTTCGGTAGGAAAGAGGGTTAACTGCTTTCCTGGTATTTCTGGATTAGCTGATGGTGAAGGGATAATCTCTTGAAACTCGGTAGCTTCATGTTTTTCTAAAGTCTGGAGGATCTCTTTGGCACGATTAGTGATCTCACTGGGTAATCCAGCCAGACGAGCCACTTCGATTCCGTAACTTTGCGCGGCACAACCAGGCATAATTTTGCGCAAAAAGACAATCTCTTCTTCAGAACGGTGTACGGCAATATGATGGTTTTTTACTCCTTCGAGTCTGGTTTCCAATTCAGTCAATTCATGATAGTGCGTGGCGACGAGTGTTTTGGCACCGAGACGCTCTAGATGATTGACAAATTCCACCACTGCCCAGGCAATACTGAGACCATCAAAGGTACTCGTGCCACGTCCAATCTCATCTAAAATCAAAAGTGAACGACGTGTCGCATGATTTAAAATATAAGCGACTTCATTCATCTCGACCATAAAAGTACTTTGACCAGTGGCGAGATCATCGGAGGCGCCTACCCTAGTGAAAATTCGATCCACCAGTGAAATCGCTGCGGCTTCGGCAGGGACAAAGCTCCCTAGATGTGCCATTAGTACAATTAAGGCAACTTGGCGCATATAAGTTGATTTTCCTGCCATATTTGGACCGGTAATAATTTGAGTACGATTTTCGGTTTGATCTAGAAGTGTATCATTAGGAATGAAATTCCCTGTGGCAAGCATTTGTTCCACTACCGGATGACGTCCGGCTTGAATTGAGAGTTTGCCAGATTCGTTTAAGTCTGGTTTTGTATAACGATTTCGTACTGCTATTTCAGCAAAGGAGACTAAAGCATCAAGTTCTCCTAAGGCAAGGGCAATTTTTTGCAAATTATCAATCTTATCCAGCACAGCTTCACGTAATTCTAAAAAAATCTGATACTCTAAAGTGATACTTTTTTCATGTGCATTTAAGATCTGTTCTTCATATTCTTTCAAGGTTTGATTAATATAGCGTTCACCGTTAGTAAGTGTCTGTTTGCGAATATAATCATCCGGTACTAAATTACGGTTGGCATTTGAGATCTCGATATAGTAACCAAAGACTTGATTAAAACCAACTTTGAGAGATTTAATCCCAGTACGTTCTTTCTCCTGTTGTTCTAATTCAGTAACCCAGCGTTTCCCTTGCGTACTGGCAGTAATTAGTTTTTCGAGTTCGGGATGGAATTCTGGTTTGATCATTCCGCCTTCTTTAATGGTTAGCGGTGGATCATCACGTAAAGCTTGCTCTAATAACTCAGTTAGCTCTGGTAAAGGAGCAAGCGCCTGATTGATCTGCTGCAGATAACTGGCAGTAAAATTTTCTAAGTAGCTATTAAATTGCGGCAACACCGCCAATGTTTTCTTTAGAGCTAACAGATCACGAGCACTCGCGGAATTATGAGCTAATTTACTTAAGATACGTTGTAGATCATAGACGTGACGAAATGACTCTTGAAAAGTCTCGCGCGCTGCCATTTGCATGGTCAACTCAGCAACTGCATTTTGACGAGCTACAATCGCGTGCAGTGAGGTCAAGGGTTGGTCAACCCAAGCACGCAAAGTACGTCCTCCCATTGAAGTAATGGTTTGATCCAAGACCCATAAAAGACTGCCTTGAACTTCGCCACTCCGCATGGTACGAGTTAGCTCCAGATTGCGACGTGTAGCATTATCAAGTGCCATAAAAGCACCAATCTCGTAGGTGATAATCTTACGTAAGTGCAGTAATGAATTTTTTTGTGTTGCTAACAAATAAGCCAACACTGCGCCAGCCGCTACTGTGGCAGCAGTTAAATTTTCACAGCCAAAACCATGCAGATTTTGTACTTGAAAATGCTCAATCAAACATTGATAGGCTTGATCATATTTAAAGAAACGAGCTTCACCATGAGTAACAGTGAGCTCACTCAATTGACGACCAAGATTTAATGAGGCTGCATCTTCGGAGCGTAAATAAATTTCAGCCGGACGAATTCTAGTTAATTCAGCAATTAATAAAGAGTTTTGCTTATTTGGAAATTGGGTGGTGCGAAATTCTCCAGTAGATAGATCCACATAAGCTAAACCCCAATGATTTTCATGATTTACTAAAGATGTCAGATAATTATTAGCTTTCTCCTGCAGCAACTGGTCTTCAATGATCGTCCCCGGAGTAATCACCCGAACGACCTCGCGTTTGACAATTCCTTTGGTGGCTTTAGGATCTTCCACCTGTTCACAGATGGCTACTTTATAGCCTTTGCTCAGAAGCTTCGCTAGATAATTAGAAGCGGCATGATACGGAATCCCGCACATTGGAATCGGATTGGCACTCGAAGAATCACGCGCGGTTAGTACAATTTCAAGCTCTCTGGCTGCGGTAACCGCATCCTCAAAGAACATTTCATAAAAATCACCAAGACGAAAAAAGAGAATACAATCAGTATGGGCTTGTTTGATCTCCAGATACTGCTGGAGCATCGGGGTTACCTTGGACATATAGACACCTCTGATAATGTAACAGGCTATTAACTCTATACTTTCTAAAAGATCTTTATTGCAAAGTATATAAGTTGTTACATGAATTTCTAGTTCCTTTTCGACATTTAATTAAAGATCTCCTTGTCATGGTGAAATTTACCTCTTGTTTTTATGTGGATAAGGAAAAAGCGACTGCTTGAGAGGGCATGTCGCTCTGGATTTTAAAGATTCAATTAAAAATTGTTTTCAAATTCTTTTTCTTGTAGTTTGGTTCTAAGTTCTGTTTCTTGCTCCATTAAATCTAACGCTTTTTTGTCGTATATAGTTATAAATGGTCCACAACCGCCGCTTTCTTCG
>JBFYZC010000290.1:0-8199 GCA_041309705.1 Bacillota bacterium
TCTTAACTGTTCCTGACGATCTGAATATCGGACAGAAATTAGAAAAGATTGCGAGTGCCGTAGATTATATCTGCCCCATGACTTATCCTTCTCATTATCCAGTTGGAACTTTCAACATCAAAAAGCCTAATCACCATCCTTATGATATGGTTTACAATAGCCTCAAAGAAGGTGTACGTCGTCTCAAGGCTGTTAATGCAACTGCCAAATTCCGTCCCTGGCTTCAAGATTTTAATATGGGCGAACCCGCCTATAATCGTCAAGAATTACAAGAACAAATTAGAGCGCTCTCTGATAATGGTATTCAAGAATGGCTCTTCTGGAATCCCAGCAACAAATATGATCTCTCCAAATATTAACAAAAAAAACTCCCTCAAATCGAGGGAGTTTTCTATTATTTTATTCTTCTAAAAACTTTTCTATATATTTTCCGGAAAATCTAATTCATTTTACCTTCGTGAAAAATCCTTAGTACGCTGGATATTTTCACTTGGTAAAATAAAAGATCTTTATCGGAAAATATATAACCTATTCACCATTAGAAATAAATTCATTCGATAAAACCTCTGTCTGCCCGATTATTTCCTCTAATTGTTGTCGTGAGGTTTCATTAATCACCCGACGTGCTCCTTGATAACGGGTTTGGAAATATGAATTTGAGAGATTACTTTGATGCACTGCTCCAAATGATGTTGAAGCATGTAGAAAGCTCCCGTTTCCCACGAAGATCCCTACATGATTCACCAGACGTGAACCATTAGTAGCAAAAAAAACTAAATCTCCTGGAGCAAGCTCAACCTTTTCAATACGAGAACCAACTTTATACTGTTCTTGTGCACGTCGTGGCAGTTTATAGCCGCACTTCTCATAAACATAACAAGTGAAACCCGAACAATCAAACCCTTTTGGGCTTTTGCCACCATAAACATATTTTATTCCGACATAACGTCGCGCATTTTGAATTAATGCCGTCTGTTTAATGCGAAATCTCTCACGTGAAGTATTACTTTTCGAAGTTGCTGTGAATCTTTTCACAATCCATCCTTCTTTTGCTTCACTAGTTTTAACCTTGATCCAATCTCCACAATTATCCAGAACTATTACTTGCTGATTTTTTTGCAATACTGCAATAATCCGTGAATTTTGAACTGGTTCTTCTCTCATGTTAACCATCTTTCCCATAATCACTACTGACGTCCCAAATGGAATTGGGTTAGCATAGACTACTGCTGCAGCGGTTAAACATGAAATTACGATTGCTAATGATTTTCGCCTCATTTTTTCCTCCTCAACAAAGTTGTAAATTAGGAATCGTGCCTTAATAATCATTCTAAAAATCTAATTTGCCTGATTCCTTATTTAATAAAACAGTTTTAAAAACTGTTTTGATGAGACTAAAAGATAAGATAAGAAAAGCTACTCAGACTTTAGCTAGGCTTTCAAGTTCTTTAAATCAAATAATTGTTTGAAATTTACAAATATTTTAAATAATAAAAACGCATCTCATGTAAACTAAGATACCACGGAAAACCATTTTTGTCAAACCAGTAATTTTATTTTTGGTAAATATATGTAAAACAAAGTGCATTTTAGCACTCATGTCATAATTTTGACACTTAACTGGGCTATAGATCAATATTTTTACCAATAAATAAAGAATAGTAAGATTTATTTTTTAAAAAAATCAGCAGGATTATTCTTGAATCTACATAATAAATATCTAATTACAGGGGTATTTTCTCCAAAAAAAATTTTTTCAAAACCAATGTATACTGTATATCTCAAAGAAAGGATTCAATATTATGCGTACTCCACTCTATGAGCTTTACTCGAAATACCATGCTAAAGTAATTGATTTCCATGGCTGGGAACTTCCAGTACAATTTGAAGGAGTTATCGCTGAACATTTAACTGTTCGAAAAGCTGTTGGTCTCTTTGATGTTTCTCATATGGGTGAGATTCTGATTCAAGGAGTTGAGGCGGCAGCTTTTCTCGATTACGTCCTTACCAATCAAATTACGGGACTGAAACCTGGATCAATTCGCTATTCACCACTTTGCAATGAATACGGAGGTACCATTGATGATCTCTTAGTATACTGTTTAGCAGAAAATTACTTTCTCTTAGTTGTAAATGCTTCGAATATCGAGACTGATTATCAATGGCTCGCCAAGCAAGCCCAAAATTTTAAGGTTACACTAATTAATCAATCCACTTCCCTTGCTCAACTTGCCTTACAAGGTCCCGACGCTGCTTCAGTGCTTAGTGAATTGATTAGCCCTGCAGTAATAGAACTAAAATACTATCAATTCCTTGAAACTAGCAAAAATCCATTGGATACCAATATTCTAATTTCTCGTACTGGCTATACTGGAGAAGATGGTTTCGAGCTCTATCTTGAAAAATCCTCTGCTACTAAACTCTGGGAAGCACTGATGGAAGCAGGCGTGCCTTATGGCATTACTCCAATTGGTTTAGGTGCACGAGACACCCTGCGTTTAGAGGCAGGTCTTCCTTTACATGGAAATGAGCTTTCACTTGAAATTTCTCCCCTTACTGCTGGTTTGAAACGGTTTATTACCTGGGATAAAGAAACCTTTATTGGAAAGACTGCTTTACAAGATGAATTAAAACATAGCTCTAATTATCAGTTAATTGGACTCGAGCTTTTAGAACGTGGTATTCCACGGGCTGACTATCTAGTCTTTAAAGATGAGCAGGAGATCGGGCGAGTCACTTCTGGCAGTTACTGTCCTTATCTAAAAGCTAATTTAGCTATGGTCTTAATTAAAACTGAATTTTGTCAAGCTGAAACAGAGGTACAAGTAGAGATTCGTGGTAAACTAATTCCCGCTAAACTATGTACCCTGCCGTTTTATTCGCGTCGAAAGGAGCTGCTGCCCAAATGAAGCATCCTTACTTACCATTAACTGATTCCCAAAGAGCTATGATGCTGCAACAAATTGGTATATCTAACTTCAGTGAACTCTTGACCGAGATTCCTAATGAAGTTTTATTAAAAGAATCCTTAGCTTTACCCGAACCAAAATGCGAGATGGAACTGATAGAATATTTCAAGGGCTTAGCTGAGCAAAATCAACCCTGCAAGCTGTCTTTCTTAGGGGCAGGCGCTTATCAGCATTATATTCCAAGTCTGGTGAACCATCTAGCTGGCCGAGCGGAGTTTTATACTGCTTATACTCCGTATCAACCAGAGATCTCGCAGGGAATGTTACAGGCAATCTATGAATACCAAAGCTTAATTGCAGAACTATTTAGTTTACCAATTGCTAACGCTTCACTTTACGATGGCGCAACTGCCTTAGCTGAAGCTGTCCTAATGGCAACTAAAGAAACCCGTCTACAGCGTGTCCTAATTCCATCGTCACTTCATCCTAACTATCTTGCAGTTCTAAAGACCTATACCAAAAATCTTAATCTGGAATTAATTACTCTCCCTGCTAAAGATGGTCTGATTGATACTGATGCTCTAGAAAAATTATTACAAACCAAAACCGCCGCCGTAGTGCTGCAGAATCCCAATTTCTATGGGATTATCGAAGATCTACCAGCTTTAATCCCTCTCATCAAAGCAGCTCAAGCGGTTCCAATCTGCATGGTACATCCACTCAGTTTAGGAATACTTGAATCTCCAGGCAAACTAGGGGCTGAGATTGTTGTTGGTGAAGGTCAACCACTCGGGCTGAGCCTTTCATATGGTGGAGCTTACTTAGGTCTAATGGCAACTTCTGAACGTTTCCTACGCCGTATTCCAGGACGACTGGTCGGCGAAACCGTTGATCACCATAGCAAACGTGCCTATGTTCTGACTTTGCAAACTCGCGAACAACATATTCGGCGTGAAAAGGCGACCTCTAATATCTGTTCTAATGAGGCTTTATGTGCTTTACGCGCCGCGATCTATCTCGCCACATTAGGACCAACTGGTCTTCAAGTAGTGGCTGAACGTGCTTATAATAACGCTCATTACTTACAGGAGCAATTAGCTCTCGCTGGCTTCCCTTTACTCTATCAAGCGCCGTTTTTCATGGAATTTGCAATTAAAACTCCCAGACCAGCCAGTTACTATCTCGAAAAATTATTACCCAAAGGAATTATCCCTGGCTATGATCTCTCTCAAGCTCTTCCCAATCAAGAAGATTCTCTCTTAATTGCTGCTACTGAAGTCTTCAGTTGTGCTGAACTTGACCGCTTGGTTCAAGAAATGAGGTGTCTCTAAATGCAGTCAAACCCGATGCAACTACTCTTTGAAAAATCTATCTCTGGTAAAACAGCTTTTCAACTACCCGAGAGTGAAGTCCCGAATTATCTTGAGTCAAACAAAATTCCCGGTCGTCGTGCTACCTTGCCTGAATTACCTGAACTATCCGAGATTGATCTGGTACGTCACTATACTAATCTCTCCAACCGTAATCATGGGGTCGATACCGGTTTTTACCCTTTAGGCTCCTGTACCATGAAGTATAATCCCAAAATAAATGAAGATCTCGCCAATCTTCCTGATTTCACCACATTACACCCTTTAGCACCAGAGCATACTGCTCAAGGAAGTCTTGGCTTAATCTATGAGCTGGAAAACTATCTCGCCGCACTCACTGGCATGGATCATTTCACCCTCCAACCCGTTGCTGGGGCACATGGCGAATTAACTGCTCTTCTAATGGTTAAAGCCTATCATCAAAGTAAAGGTGAATCTAACCGGAATAAAGTTCTCGTACCAGCTTCTGCCCATGGAACCAATCCTGCCAGTGCGGCGATGGCTGGTTTTGAGACTGTTATTGTCAAGTGTAATCAACATGGATTGGTTGATCTGGAACATTTAAAAAGCTTATTAGATCAAAATGTCGCCGCCTTGATGCTAACCAACCCCAATACCTTAGGGCTTTTCGAGACCGAGATCTCTGAAATTGCCCAATTGGTGCATGCTGCGGGCGGGTTACTCTACTATGATGGCGCAAATCTCAATGCGGTTATGGGGCTGGTACGCCCTGGTGATATGGGGTTTGATCTAGTTCATCTTAATCTCCACAAAACTTTTGCTACACCACATGGGGGTGGTGGTCCTGGAGCAGGTCCCGTAGGAGCAAAAGCTTTTCTAGCACCATTTCTACCAATTCCAATCGTTATCAAAGAGCAAGATAATTTTAAATTGGACTACGCGCGACCACAAAGCATCGGCAAAGTCTCTAGTTTCTACGGTAACTTCTCTGTCTTGATCAAGGCACTTGCTTATATCCACAGTCTGGGAGCAGCCGGTCTAACTCAGGTTAGTCGTGATGCGATTCTTAATGCCAACTATCTCCGCGTCAAGCTAAAAGAATCATATCTCTTGCCCCACGATCGCCCCTGTATGCATGAGTTTGTGCTCTCGGCTACCAATTTAAAAGAATATAAAATTCGCGCACTCGACGTGGCAAAAAGACTCTTAGATTTTGGGATTCATCCACCTACAATTTATTTCCCCTTAATTGTCGAGGAAGCACTGATGATCGAACCTACCGAGACCGAAGATCTCGCGACTCTTGACGAGTTTATTGCCATTATGGAACAGATCGCCAAAGAAGCTGCCCAAAATCCCGAGCTACTCCACCAAGCACCACAAAATACTCCCGTCGGTCGTTTAGACGAAGCCCTGGCAGCACGTTCCCCTAAATTACGTTGGAAGCCAGAGTAAACGCAAAGCCCCTACAAAAGGGGCTTTTTGCTTATAATTAAATCTATTTAAACTAAAACTCAACTCTCTGGAAATATATTTTCACTCTTTAAAAATATCTTCCGTCTGCCACTCTCATTTGCAACTTCTAAACTCAAGGTGAGTTCTGGAAGATTACAATAAAACGCATGGTATTCTTCCAGTGTAATCTCTGACACTTGCTTACCCTTCACCACTTCAAGGCTGGTAATCTCATCCCCAATCTTCAAGCCATTCTTTTCTGCAACTGAACCTTCATATAATCCAACAATTTTAATTTTACCAGACTCAGCTCTTTTGGCTTTGAATCCTAAAACACTGATATTATTTCTAAATGGTTTCCCGTTTGGTAAGATATACATCTCCATGCATGGATAATCAATCGTCACCGTAAAATGTGATAAAAAGTCATTCGTAATCAGTATTCCAACATCTCCAACAATTGCCACCGGGACACTGGGGATTTTCAAATCGCCCAACTCTATACTTATCACTCTGCTAATTGCATCATCTGACTCATTTAAGATTCCCGTACTGGTAATTCCATATGATTTTATCACTGGAGCGTTTAGACAAGGCTGCACCTTCTCCAAAAGATGATTAGGAATGATTAAATAGTCACTTCCCACTCCGGATGCGCCAGTATCAATAAACCCCGTACATGAACCAGTACCAATTTTAAATTTTGTTGTAAGCATTCCATTATGTGTTAGCTTCAACTTATATTCATTAGGATTGTAGTCGCGCTCCTTATTCTGATTAGAGAGGGTTAGCTCTTTTTTCTGATAGTCAATGGTTACTGTAAAGAAACTTAAAAAATTATCCCCAATGATTCCATCGAGCTTCAAACCAGCTTCTGCCATATTTTTGAAATCCATTATTGCAGTCTCACAATCTTTCACCTTAGCCTTGCCAACTTTAAGTTCATTTAAGCGAATAATCCCTGTCTCTTGAGGTTTATCTATGATATCACCTAGATTTATCTTCTTGGAAATCTTCGTAAGCTTCAATTGCTTCGCTAGATCTTTATTAATTACCACACCGATTGCACCCGTATCTAATACAAAATTGTAATCTCGGGTACTTTTATTAAGCCTGGTTTTAACAACAATGTGTCCTCCAATTAATTCAAATGGAATTTTAGTTTCGAGATTCTTTGTAACTAGTTTTGCCTTAAATGTAATTCCTTCTGTTTGACCCTGGACAAATAAACTATTTACTACTATCAATACTAACATTACCAGAACAACTGGGATTTTCTTAAAAACTGAGACCATTTTTATCCCTCGCTTACCTTTAATTTTTTACTTCACTAAAAAATATATTTGATACTTCATTTAAAACTTCATGATCTTGTGACTCATTCCAATTCAAAATACAAGTAAACGCTATCTCATCATTAGGTATATAAAACGATAAGATATAGTAACCATTTATACTTGCTCCAACCCCAAACATTCCTTTGTCAGGATTAATTAAAAATAACCCAATTGTAAAATCACCATTAATTTTGGTAATCTCATTAAACGATGCGCTTGATAAGACTTTACCATTAAATATTGCCTGATAAAAAAGATTAATCTCCGTTGGCGTTGAAATTATTGAGCCTGCTCCAACTAGATTACTATAATCCATCATTATTGCTGCTTCCAATTTATCATTTTTCAAATAAGAGATTGCTTCATTTTGTGCTAAAACTTTACTAGCATGATAAGTATTCTTTAGTTTTAAAGGTAGTGTAATTCGTTTCTTTATAATCTCCGCATACTCCTGCTGTTCAATTTTTTCGGCAATTAAGGCTAATAACGTATAATTAGTAGTTGAAAATTCAACTTTCTCATTTGGTTGAAACGTACTCCCTTTAGAAGCAATAAATTTTAAAATATCAGCTTTTGTCTTTACTTTCGTGAGCCAATCAACATAATTCTCTGAATTAATATAATCATCAAGCCCACTCCGCTCTCTTAAAAGCTGCTCGATCGTGATCTCGGTCGCATGTGGAATTTCCGGAAAGAATTCGGCTAATTTTGTCTCAAGTTTTAATTTCTGCTCCTCAATTAATTGCATAATAATTACAGTAGTAAAAGCTCTCGAAACACTATAAACTGGATACTTAGTCGCGGCAGTTGCCTTTATCTCATGCTGCAGATCGGCATAACCAAATGATCGTTGGTAGACTTCTTGACCTTTTTTAAAGATTGAGAGACTGCCCATGGCCGCTTGAGTCTGTTCCAGATTTGCAAGATATTCATCCAAGTTTGGATATGCTGACTCTGACATATCTGTAGTGGCAAAGCTTACGCGAAAGCTACCCTCAACCCCGGCTGGAATGCGTAAGGTTCTGGTTTGCGCATCAAAATTAGTGTATTCCTGGTTATTCAAAAATACTTTGGTGATCTTTAACTTACTATCTTCGATGTCCGTTGGAGTTAATTTGAGCTCCCGTGGTTTTCCAGTTTTCTTAATCTCATAGTAGAGACTAACTG
>JBFYZC010000291.1:0-6720 GCA_041309705.1 Bacillota bacterium
CCGACCACGATTCGATCTGGGCGCATCCGTAAGGAGTTCTTCACCAGCTCACGCATGGTAATCGCCCCTTTTCCCTCAATGTTCGGGGGACGAGTCTCCAGCGAGACCACATGCTCCTGACGGAGTTGTAGCTCGGCAGCATCCTCAATCGTTACAATTCGTTCGTCAGACGGAATAAACGAGGAGAGTACATTTAAGGTAGTGGTCTTCCCACTACCAGTACCACCCGAAACCACAATATTTAATTTAATCTTGACACAGGCATCAATAAACATTGCCATCTCCGAGGTCAGTGTGCCAAAATTAATCAGATCATTCACCATAAAAGGTTCTTTGGAGAATTTACGAATCGTAATCGTTGGCCCTTTGAGCGCCAGAGGCGGAATGATTGCATTAACCCGCGAACCATCCGGCAAACGCGCATCCACCATCGGGCTGGACTCATCAATTCGGCGTCCAATCGGAGAAACAATCTTCTCAATCACATGCAAGACATGTTCATTATCGCGAAACTTTACTTCGCTGAGGACTAATTTTCCTTTGCGTTCCACATAGACCTGCTGAGGTCCATTGACCATAATCTCCGAGACGGTTGGATCAAGGAGTAGCGTATTGATCGGGCCAAATCCCAGTACCTCATCATGAATCTCGCCAATAATCTTCAAACGTTCACTGCGGGTAGTCGCCGGATATTCATTCTCAAGGATAAATCCAGCAATCTCTTCGATTTTCTTCTTTAATTCCTCCTGTACCTCGGGCTCATCACTGCGGTCTAAAACCGCTGAATCAACCTCTTTTAGTAATGCTTCATGTACTTTCTTTTTAATATTGCGCAACGGATCAGCAGTATTTGCTGTTTTGGTGGGATAACCGATGGTTGGAGCACGTTCCGACTTCTCACTCACCTCAGCAGGAAGATTCTTCTCTTTTTCCAGACGTGCTAATAATGACATTGCTATTTACCTCCAACCAACAGTTTCCCAAATATTGAGGTCTTTTCTTTTTTGGCAGGCGGCAATCCCGTCAGCATTCGCGCCAACTCCATCGTCGCCAGACTTAATTCCAATTGCGGGTCACTAATTACAAACGGAACGCCACGGTTAGCTGAGAGTACTGTAGTTTTAAAATCATTGGGTAACGCATGACTAACTGAAAAATTCAGACTCTGCTCTAGATCATTTCGTGAAACACCCATCTCCATCGAGGCACGATTCAAGATTAATTTTAGACGTGAAGACTCATAATGCAGTGCCGCCATCGCTTCCAGACCAATCTTTACATTTTTTATCGTCAAGACATCTAAAGTCGTAATAATCAAGATTAGATCGGAGAGATCCAGGGCACTTAAAGTAACATCATCAAAGGAACGACTGGTATCAATAATCACATAATCAAAATTCTCTTGCAGACTCTTTAAAATACCTTCCAAATGTTTTGCCTTGACCATCTCGGCATACTCCGGACGCAATGGAGCGGGTAACAGTTTTAATCCATGAGAGGATTCGATGAGATAATTAGAGATTAATTGCGGATCTGAAAAGTCATTTTCACTAACCAGATCCGAGATAGTGCGGCGTGGAATCAGATCCAGCATCATTGCCATATCCCCAAACTGCAGATCAAGATCAACAATCACACATTTTTTCTGAGTTAATTGTCGAATCGCAGTAGTTAAATTAACCGCAATGGTGGACTTACCAACCCCGCCTTTGGTACTGAAGATCGTAATAATCTTGCCCTTACTAGTCTCAACTGCCGCACTGGGAGGATAGCTCTGTTTGAATTTACTCTCTATCTGATAAACGCGCTGAATGGTAGAGATCAATTCTTCATTACTAGGTGGTTTGGTGAGATACTCGCGCGCTCCGGCAGACATTGCTTTCCGTAAATACTCCTGCTCACTCTGGACTGAAAGGATAATAATCCCGCTTTGTGGCAGCTCCAGCGCGAGCGTCTCGGTAGCTTTAATTCCATCCAAGACAGGCATATTGATATCCATCAGAATAATATCCGGTCTGAGATTCAGTGCCCGCTCAATCGCTTCCTGACCATTACTGGCAGTACCGACCACTTCAATGATCTCTTCCAGCGAGAGTAATTTAGAGAGATTCTCGCGTATTTCTGCAATATCATCAACGATCATTACCTTAATCTTTACACTCAAACATTCTCACCTTCTATCTATATACTTTACAATAAAGATCTCTTATTTTATCGAGTAAAAATATCCAAAGCACTAAGGATTTTTCGCGATGATAAAATAAATTAGATCTTTTGTAAAGTATCGGCTGCTCAACACATCATTATTCACGGCTTCTCGGGGTAGAACGGACCTTTAAACTCTGGATTAAGTAATGTTTCTAAATTTGGCGACTGTTCTTCCTCAACAATCTGTGGAGTAACAAAGAAGAGTAGTTCCGTCTTGCCTTTTTGAAACTCTCGGCTGCGGAAAAGTCCACCGATAATTGGGAGATCCCCTAAAATTGGTAGTTTAAAAGCACTGAGTGAGTCCTCTTGTTTTAACAGTCCACTAATTACCAGAGTTTTACCAGCTTGCATCTGCAAATTAGTTAAAGTCTTCCGCGTAGCAATTGCCGGGAGACGATCGCCTGCCACCGAGATTGCGTTCGCCCAGTCAAGCGAGCTAACTTCAGGAGCAAGATTCAAGCTAATCGTACGGTCATAATTAAGAATCGCCGTCGCTTTCAGTTTCACCCCATATTCCTTCCATTCAATCTTGATCCCACCCTGCCCATCAGACATCGGCAAGGGAATCTCACCACCCGCCATAAATGATGCCTCTTGGTTGCTGGTCATCAAGAGACTAGGGGCGGCTAATAGTTTCGCATCACCATTCTTCTCCATCTCATCCAGCATCGTTCCCAGCCACCAGTTATTCGTCAATTGTTGCAACCCGTCCAGAGTGGCATTTTGAATCAAGCCCCAACTCCAGTCTTTAAAGATCAGATCCGTAGTGGTTTGAATCCAAGTACCCCAACGAATCCCATACTTCTCCTGAACTTCTTTTTTCATCTCTGTTACTAAAACAGTTAAAAGAATTTGATATTTTTTTCTCACTTGCAGATAGTTTTGCACATGTTCCCGATACATCTTGGCATATGTAATAGCTTTTTCTGCTTGAATTGAATCCTCAACCTGTCCATTTAAAACGACATATTTAGCATTAACCTTTATTTGCAGATTGGGCAGATTAATTAATCGTTGCAATTCACGCTCAATACTACTGTAATCCTCTTGCACTACAATCCGATAGGATTCTAATTTCTCACTCGTCCAAAGATTAACTACTGCTAACCCTGTTTTCTTAGCATTAATCAAGACATCACTGCCAGCCGTGACTACTACCTCCGCCACCTCCGGATTACTGGTGGCAACCCGAACTAAATTTTTTACCTGCAAGACTTTGCAATCACCGACATTCAGTACTGTAGTATTCTCTAATAATTTAGTATCTTCTATCGCCCATCCCCATGGTGCTGCCACCAGCAAGATTAGCAAGATCAGCCAGATTTTTGGCATGAACAGACCCTCCTAGTAAACCGTGATATATTGTGCTTTATTCCCGGAGATCACTTCCACCTTTATCTCTCGTGCAGCAGCTTGCTTGACTTTAGTTGAAATTTTTTGGGGAGGATTTTGTGGAATCAGATTACGCTCATTAATTGGCTCAACTTTTGCTGCCAGCTGTGGCACAATTGGATTCATCGTCAATCGCAGAGTACCCTTCTCACTGGCTAAAGTAATCCGTTGTGCTTCCTCGGGGGTAACTGCTAGTGTGACCGAGGTACTAATCTTACCTTCACTCTCAGTGGAACTAGCGTCCTTCTGATCATCCTTGCCATCTTTATTCTTCTCCGGATCGCCTGCTCCCATATCCTGCGCCACCGCCAATACCATTAACTGTTGCACTACTGTCCAGCTATAAGAGCCTTGGGTGGAATTTTTTGGTTCCAGCACGCCTAAAACATCGACCATATCACCTGGTTTAATAAAACCCCCGACCCCATTAACCTCGTTGACTGCAATAGTAATCGCTCGTTTGCCTTCAGGAATAATAAAGGATAATCCCAACCGCTCCCCCTTTTTGACAATGCGATTCAAATTTACTGGTTCACCTTTGATCAGATCACTCTTGGTAATCAATCCTTGTAACTCGTTAATTTTGGTCGCTGCTTCGGGACTGAGCGTATCTTTGGGAATCATTTTTACCTCTAACTGATCTTTCTGCAGCACCATGCGGGCTGGGATATTATCCTTCGCCACCACGACTGGAACTTTGGGAATCTCGACTACTTTCACTTTGGAGCTTTTTTTTATCGTCTGGTAAACAAGTACTGAGGCACCAGTAGCACAGACTACTGCTAAAATTAACGCCACTTTATTCCCCGCCATAATGAGTGCCTCCTAAAATTTTTATCGGTAACTGAACTGTTTTTCTCAAGGATTATTTTAACAAACTGACGGTGGAGAGACCATAGTCACTCCCATCACCAGCTTTACCGGGAGTTGCCCATTTTAAAAACCGCCCGATCACATCCTTCTGCCCTTTTGCCCCATCCTGGGTCGCCTCGAGGAAGAACGCTGCAAACCCCACAATCGTTGCACTACCACGCCCTCCATCAGGTAAAGCATCAATAATCGGAGCAATCACGACGCGGGGGCAGTTTGCTTCAATCTGTGTATTGTAACTACACCCATGGGTACATTGACTGATGCGATAGCTGACGCCCTGATCAGTCGGTCCTGCCATATTGCCAGGCTCAGTGGTGACTACCTGTCCAATCTCCAACTCGCCATTATAGCCAAATTTAATATTATCACGATAAGTATTCGCTCCATTACCACCTAGTGCCAGTGCCCCAAAGTTACCTCCATTAGTTGGCTTAGCAACCACCCCATATTTTAAGATATACTGCGTACCAAAGGTAAAACTCTGCTGGACAATCCCGAAGGGGACGACTCCCTGTGCCGAGACTACAGTACTAGCTTTCGCGGTGGCAGTTGCCTTAACCTTACTACTATTAATCCCCATCACTGGCGCAAAGAAAAAAGGTACCGTCTGTTCCAGATTGACCGTAAAAGTATTGGTATTCAGATCTGCTAGGTAGTTATACTGGTAGTATTCGCGTACATTCTGATTCACATAGCCCCGCGCGGTATTACTGGCTAAAATGAGATTATGCTCACTAAATAAAGTATTCGCACCCGCGAGTGCCGCCGCATCAGCACCGGCTTGCAATTTAGTCTTCGCAAGATAAAGTCGCCCGACATCAGTGACCAGCGCAGTCAGCATCATTAAGCTCATCATGCTTAAAGCGACCATCACAATGACCGTGCCTTTTTCTGACTGCAACATCCGCTTCACCCCCTTTACTCTTTCATCATCACCGCGCGCGCCGAGATATTATAGCTCTCTGGTAAGACGCCCATGGTGACAGAGACTGGATAATTATAATTAATAATTACCGTGACCGGCTGAGCACGTCGGCGAATCGAGGGAGTAATCGAGATCTGCGAGGCCTGCAGCTGGATACTCTCAGGCAGTTGGCTGAGCATCGTCGTTTTAATCTCATTATCAGTTAGCGTGGAGGGTAATGCTGCCATGCGCACTCCTTCACGTGCTACATAATTAAGCATTAATTGAGCATTAAAAACCAAGCCAAACTGAGCAATCCCCACCAACAGCAGCAAGAGGATTCCCGAGACTAAAGCAAATTCGACCATTGCCGTTCCTTGCTCTTGTTTGATAAAATCGCGCATGATTCTCACCTTCTTAGAGCAATTCCTACAAAGGTTAATAAACCTAAAAACAAAGGTACTCCATAGGGTAAAAACAGTTTCGTCTCACGTGGTTCAGCTTTTAACAGTTGCCGACTTTGATTACTCCATAAACTACTGGTCAAGAGTTGCAATCTGAGCCAGGCTTTTTGATAACCTAATGCTTTTAAGAGCGTCAAGAGTGAGCAGAAACCACCCCAGATCGCACCGTAGAAAAAGATCTGACTCACCTCGACTATTCCTAAAAAAGCTCCGAATGCCATTAACAGCTTGACATCTCCCGCGCCAATTCCACCTAAAAGATAGGGCAGCAAAAGGAGTAAAAAACCACCCACAATCCCCAACAGCGGCAGCATCCAGTCTTTTTGATCCAGACTCCATGAGAGAATTAAACCGAGACACATCGCGGAAAAAGTAAGCCAGTTGGGAATTTTGCGCAAACGCAGATCCCAGAGACAGGCAATTGTGCCGACTAAGATGACTCCAATAAATTTTATTGATAATTCATTCATCTCTTAATCAAGCTCCTTGTTTAATGAATGAGACTTTACCTCTATATCAGTAAAGTCTCACTCACACTCGCTCCTACTACTTTTGCTAAAATTTATATCCTTTAGCCACCTAACTGACCAGTAATTGATTCAAACGTTCCAGATAAGCCACCATTTAATGCGGTGAGTGCACCAATCAAGACTACAGCTACCAAAGCGATAATCAAACCGTACTCCACCAGTCCTTGACCCTCTTCACCTTTCAAAAATCTTTTCAACATTTTAGTCACGCTCCTTGTGATTAATTAAATTTGTTAAGATTCAGTTTAACCTCAGCCACCTAACTGACCAGTGATTGATTCAAACGTTCCAGATAAGCCACCATTTAATGCGGTGAGTGCACCAATCAAGACTACAGCTACCAAAGCGA